>JAUWOE010000186.1 GCA_030612265.1 Promethearchaeum sp. | reverse complement strand
ACTTCGCAATTAAAGATTTATTACATTTTAAAGAGCAGACTAAAGCCCATCTGAAGACTAACTTTTCAATAATTGCCTTAGTAGTACTGTTTTTGAATTTAACAAGCAGCATGAATCTTTTAAGCATTCAATCCCCTTTATCGTATTTGACGTTTACTCTCTTTGAACTTATCACGCAATATCATAGATTTTTAGTTATTCTTATTGTAATTTTGGTTTTTGTAGTAATGCTAAACAGTAATCATGCGATAATCGAGCACAGAAAGAAAGATATTGGAATTATGAAAGCGGTTGGAACTTATCCAAACCAATTATATAGTTTCTATCTTACTGAATTGCTTCTTTTGGCATTTTTTTCTTTTGTAATTGGATGGATAATAGGAATTACCTTATTTTTTATCATTTTTATGATCCTTAACGGGAATTATGTCGGACTTCAGTGGTTACCTGATAGATTCATTTATATTGGAATTTTTGTGGGATTGTTATTAGAAACCTTCGTAGTAAATGGATGGGAAATACGGAAAATCGGGCGAAAATCATTTAATTATGCTAGAACCGGGAAATTTAAGAATAATATTCATGCTAAGTTAACACCAACGTGGAAAAAAATAATGATAAAATTACCAATTAGTATGAAATTAGCTATCAAAAATCTGATGAGAAAACAAACGGAATTAAGACAGAGCCTTTCACTAATTACCATAGCAGGAATGATCATGCTAACTGGTTTAATAGGTGTGATTGTTGTAAATAATTCTGGTGTTGCTTATATTCATCAAGCTCAAGGAGAAAATATTGCCATTATTGGAGCTCCTGAAGTTGTTGATGCATTTGCAAATGGATACTCAAGATTTTCTAATGATAGTATCCCTGAATTAAAAAACGGAACTTATACAGATATATCAAATAATATTAGCAGTATTGAAGATCAATTATCCGCTTATTTTACAGATTTTTCTATTGATTCGAATTTTTGGGAGAAGAGATTATTTTCAGTGACAACAGTTACAGAATCAACTGGAATAATATTACAATATTATACTAACGAAACTACTGGACTACCATCGGCTGAATATACCACGATAGGAAATGGTACCAGAACAAGAGTAGTCCCAATTCAAGGAATTGTATTTAATTCGACAATTCAGCATTGGAATTATGAAGGATTTTTGATCAATATAACACATGGGGCAGCTGTTGGTGATACTTTAGCAGGTGAACTTTTTGAAAATGCTTTCTCGCAATGGATAAAATATTCAAATACAGAAGCAAATCGTACATATCGGTATAAAATTAATGCTGTAGTAATAGATCCAATGAATGTGGGAAATTCTGTTTATTTTCCTTTAGTCGATTTACAAAATAATTTAGATCGAAATAATTATTTTAACTTAATTTTAGTAGATTATTCAGTAGCGCTTAATAATGGGAAATATAACGAATTTTTCGAAGGAATATCAGAAATTCTGGGTGATCAATTTAAAATTATGGATTTACAACCCATTTTTGTGCATAATGAAAATTTTCTACGTTCAAATCAAATATCAACGATAATTTTGAGTTCAATAATTGCACTGGTAATTATATATATCATTTATCAGTTTCAACAAGGAAGATTAGAAGAGGATAAAAATGATATTGTGATTTTCAAAGCTTTGGGAGGCACTACATCGGACATTAGACAGATGTTATTTATCGAGCAGGTATGGCTATTATTTGTGGGTTTGACTATCTCGCTGGCAGGGACTTTATTTATTACTATATTCTTTTTAATGGATAAGGCTAGTTTTCCTTCGATTTGGATCCCTCTTGGGTTATATGCAGGAATTTTTACCTTATTTTGCTCCCTGGCATATATTGGGACAAGAATATTAGTAAAAAACCAGTTTAAGGAAATAGATAAAAAACCTGTAATTTAGAATATTTTCTTGACTATTTTTTCTTAGTTCCAATTAAATCATTTACAATATTATGGATATCTTTAATTCTCAACATTGTTTGAGCGGGAATTATCACAGATCTCCCAATTTTCTGAATTGAGAACAAGGAATTTATAATCGATTCAAAATAATCGATAATATCACCCATGAAAATCTTGATTTCATATTCCTCAGCCAATTCTAAAACAATTTCGGTAACGGATAATCCAGATAATCGATAATCAACAAGAATTCTCTCAATGCTCTTTTTTCCACAATCACAGTATGGTTTATCCTTACAAGTGCAATTGAAAATATCCTCAGACCACCTTATGATCACAGTAAACAACCGACGACTTAAATGTGCCCTTTTCTTTTTTCCCAAATGCTCTGAGCCGATCATAGAAAGAACAGAACTTGAAAATAAGTTATTTGATTTTACCTGATGATTCTGTTTTAGGCTTAATTCTGAAAGCAACCGATTTGTAACATAAACATTATTGAAAGTTTCTAAAGATTGCGCCAAATCTAACATATCTGGAGCAGGATTTTCTTCTGAAACGGGTGCAATTAGAGTTTCTCGAATTTTTATTGCGTTTTTCAGGCTAAAAAATGATTCTGCTACAGCTTTTCCAAAACGAGTTGCGCGCACTTCTGATTTATTCCTTATTATTTCGACTAATTTATTGTTTTTCAGAAAGATTAATGCTTGAGCTAAATCAAAATCTCCATTGTATATCATTGAATGGTAATATTCTAAATCATTTTTCAAAATACCCCTGTTATTTATAGCATTTGAAGAAAACATCGCGACTACTGCTAATATTTCAGAATATTGTGCACCCTCATTAGGATTTAATTTTAGTGGTTCAATTTTCCCTTTCAATAAACGGACTGCTAACTGATCTTCAGTATCACTTTGGGAACCTGCACTTGTTTTACCTGGATTAACTAGCATATAGACTTTACCTAAATCATGCTTTTTTAAACGCCCAGCACGACCGCTCATCTGTTCAAAATCTGCCACAGTTAATTCTTGAATTCCCATTGACAAGTTATAAAATATTACCATACTTGCTGGAAAATCAACACCCGCTGCGAGGGCAGCAGTAGTTACAACGCATGGGATTTTTTGCTTTTCAAAGCTTTTTTCAACGTATTTTCTCTGAGAATGATCTAAACCACCATGATAAGCCATCGCTTGGATATGATTTTCCCTTAAATATTCGGCCAATCTTTCTGTATTTTTTCTGGAATTCGTAAATACTATCGATTGCCCACGAAAACCATAGGAGGACTTAATTTTAAATTCGGATCGAACAAGATTTCGCATATTTTTAAGTTTTGCACTATCTTCTATGCACATTACAAGATGTTGTTCTATTGGAACAGGTCTGTCAGTATAATTGATTAAAGCGGCTCTTAGATGGGATGCTAATCCTTTGGGATCTGAAATTGTAGCACTTAAATACAACATTTGGGCTTTAGGTAAATATAAACGCAACCTTCCTATCAAACCATCTAATATCAATCCCCGATCTGTATCTGCTAACATTTGAATTTCGTCAATTACTATTGTTCTCACATCTTTTAGGAGATACGGTCGACCACTTCTTAGAATTATGTCAATAGCTTCATATGTTCCAACAATTATATCTGCAGTTCGAAATTTTCTCGATTCACGAATTGATCTTTTTCGTTTAGAAATATGCGAAATTCCAACTTTGAGAGCAGAATTTATTCCAATTTTTTTAAATTCTTTGTATTCCCGATTTCTCATATTAGCTAAAGCAACAATAGGGACAATATATAACATATTAGATTTAGATTGGGTTTCCCCTAGTTGTTTTATATATTCGTGTTGCTCATCCGATAAATTTTGGAGATCATCTTGAGAATTAAAAGTAGCAGGATGATTGCTTTTTTTGGCGATTGTCGCCATTTTATCATTTAATATTTTAGAGATTCCTGTTAATTCCCCGATCATTGTTTTTCCAGATGAAGTTGCAGAAACTATTAGTTCATCTTGTTTCTCTAATAATCCATGTTCTAAAGCCATTATTTGAGCAGGGAGCAATTGTTCTTTTTTTTGATTCTTATAGTAAATTTTAAGGAGATCTGGAATATTAAAGTCATATATTGTTTGTTTTTTCCGTTTTTCATCCGGTTTATCGCTAACTTTCTTCTTTTTAACTCCCACAAGGGTTGCTTCGCGATGTTCTAAGATATTAAAATTTGGCCCAAAAACATTCAAAACTTTAACTACATCATTATATTTATTTAGTAGATCTCTCAAATACATTTTAATGGCTGGGCTAATTTTCATTGTTTTTTTTAGAGTTCTAACAATTTCCTTACCAGCACAGCTTTTACAAACAAAGAAAGCATGATTTTTGTATCTTGTTTTTTCATCAATTAGAGTATATTTCTTTTCCTGTTTGCACGAATGGCAGAATAAGAAATTTCTGATATTGTTATACTGAATGGAACTACAATATTCATAGACCGGCTCTAATTTTTTTAAATAATCCAACATCTGTGATTTTTGAACCGAATGGGTTTCTGATTCGACTATTTGATACCTATCGAATTCATATCCTTGGGGTTTGTTCATATGATTGCCGATTACTACAAATTTAGCATTAAGAATGAATAATCTAAATGTAGTTGGGTCAACTGATACCATTGCGTCTTCTTGAGAACTCTTTTTTTGTTTAATTTTCCAAAATTTGAACGGAATCAAATTCCCTTTTTGAGGATCTGTATCCAATAATATGAGCCCAACGAAAAACGGAATATCTCGGTATCTTATTTCATTATAAAAAGTATCATCCTTTGTCAATTCAAAGCATGCAACATTAAAGTAGGGTTTATTGGGATGATCTTCATCCTTATCGATTATCACGAAATAATTTTTGCTCTGTAAAACACCAGAAATTGAGGGACTCATTTCTCTATCGATTTATACAATGCACGATTTTATTTCATTTTTTTCCCTAAAAGGGAACTATCGAGAAATTGAAAAATCTCAACTGAAAGAAAGTATCCATTTCCTTCAAACCTATGGTCCCCCTTCATAAATATGCAATAATTTTCAGGAGGTAAATTTAATTTTTCAATAGCTTCGGCTGTCTGGGACCAATTTATCCCTCTATCGTACCTGTTTGAGGCTAAAAACACTCGCTCTTTATTTGGAGTAGGAAATTTTTGATTAAAAAGAACAATTCCTTCGGGCTTAAAATAATATATTCCGCTATATTTCTTTAAATTCGCGCTATTCATATTCATTTTTCTCAATTTCCTTGACAAAATTAATCGAGAAATTTTGGGAATCGAATTAAAATGCTTATGGAGATCATACAAACCTGATAATAAAACCAATGATTTAATGTATGGATGATTATAAGCTGCAACCGATGATTTTGCAGCCCCAAGACTCATTCCGATTAAACCTATACGAGATTTATCTACATATGGTAAAGAACAGATTCTATCTATGAATTTTTTAACATTATCAAATTGCCTAAAATCAGCTTTATCTCCTGAACTTAGTCCTTGACCTAAAGCATCATAAGTAAAGTAGACAACGTCGCGATTTTTGACAAAAGGTAGACAATACCTATCCATTTCTCTATGGGATGCCCCCCAACCATGCACACCAATAATTGCTGGAAATTTTTCTTGAGAAGTGTCAAGTTTTATTCCATCATAATGATAGATATATGCATATATTTTCTCGCCAGGAATTGGTTCAAATGGAAAGTCTTTTTTAATTATTCCCGAATAATCAATATCATCCCAAATTGATGGAATGAATTCATTCTCAAGTTTTTTCATGATAAAATAAAATAAAACACCTAGTAATGTAATCAAAATAAGTATCAAAGCTTTTAGAAATGGATTTTCGAATTTAATGAAAGCGATAATAATCATTAAAGAGATGTAAATAACAAACCATAGGATTTTTCTTAACGAATGTTTATTATCCCATCTCTGTTTGGGATTAGAATCATGCAAATCAGTCATAAAAACCATTTTAACAATTTATTTAATGTTATAAATAACAAGCTTTCAATTAAAAAAAAAATTACCAATCAAAATCTAATTTCACAAAATATTTTGAGTAGAAATAGGTCAATATCAAAATAGCTGCACAAATTGGTCCCCAAATCACATAACCAATGGAGAATGATTGCACACCTACAGTTATATCAGGCATACTTGTGATTTCACCTAATAATCTTATACCCAAAGCTTGAAAAAGATTTAATGCTATTGAAGGAAATCCTACATAAATTCCTGCTTTTAATTCATCTGTTCGTTTTTCATCATCTTCAGCCAAATCGGCGTACATTATATATGGAAAAAGAAACCAACCCCCCATGAAAGAAGCTATTCCCATTAGAAATAAAGTTCCAACAATTGTACTCAGAATTTTATTATTGAATGAAACGAAACCAATTAATGAACTTAAAGATATTACTGCGGCATATAAAAATAATCTGAGAATAGTGTTTTTTTTCCCATGTTTTTTAATAAGTTTACGCCAAAAATATAAAGCAATCATAATCCCAATCAAAAGTGCTGCTGCTGAAATTATGTACTGCATTGTATCAAAACCCATTACAATTGATGTATAAGATAACATGACCGATGTTATAATAATCCATGCAAAACTTGCTAATCCTTGCATAAGAACAACTAATAAATAATTCCTATTTGTCAAAATCGCTTTAAGATTTGGCCATAATTTAGGAATTTTCTTTGGAGGTTCTTCAGTTGGCATTAAAAACGCGCCAAGAAAATAACTCCCAACTAAAATTATTGCAAATCCGACACAAACCCAAAAGAATTCTGGAGGAATAACACTAGGATCTTCTTCAATTTTTGATTTGAAATCAGTTAAAACGATCATCGTAAAGATCGCCATTACACCATGCCCGATATAATTAAATGTATTTTGGATCTGTGAACATTTAGGTCGTTCTTCAATTGTAAATTGCTCTGCCATCCAACTCTGGTATGCAGTCGTGAAACCATAGCTTATTTGAAATAGAACGTCCCATCCTAATAACCACCAATAAAGAATTTCTTTGCTTGGATTTCTTAATATTAAATTTGGCATTAGAAGAAAAATAAAGGATATAGCAAGAACTGGTGCTAAAATAACAATATATGGTTTTCTTCTCCCCCAACGAGTATAAAATTTATCACTAATCCATCCAATAAAAAATTGCGATGCAGCAATAGCAATATATCCAAGACTAATAGCTGTAGAAACTTTCCTTTCTTCTAATTTAAAACCATCAGTATATAAGAAAAATAAGGCGAATCCGATAATACCTAAAAGAATTGTAGATCCCAACCTAGGAAAAGCAAAAATATACATTTTTTTTTTAGGTGTCATAACTGAATCAGAATTTTCTGAAATAGAATTTTCCATGTTTTATATTTCTCATTAAGATCTATTTTATTGTTTCGATAATTTTATAACACTTTAGAAAAAAGTATGTTTATGATGCCCTTTATTGATGTTATTTTTTGCTTGCTTTTCCCAGCGGGATT
>JAUWOE010000005.1 GCA_030612265.1 Promethearchaeum sp. | reverse complement strand
GATCCCTGTTTTTACCTCTGCTAATTTATTTAAAGGAATTAAATGCTCTGAAAATTGTTTAAAAATCTCAAAAAATGTAGAAGGCAATCGAAAGAAATAGGTTTCCCAATTAGCAATATGTTCTATTTTTTCATATTTTATTTTTTTAGAAGAACTAATTTTGATACTTCCATTATCTGACATTTCTAATTTCTGAACTTCAATATGATCGGGTTTAGTGGTTTTTTTTTGTATGAAAATAATCATTGTGTTAATTTTTACCTCTGAAATTAATCGTTTTTCTGGAGAAAAAGCAAACAGAATTCGCGCAGGTAGATAAATCAGGAATTTACGGAAATTTATTCCGAATTTAGAATTCATCCAGCTTGTAGAAACAACAAAAGCTAAAATTCCATTCAATTTCAGAGCATTAAATCCTACCATTATAAAATAGACATAATAATCCGCTTGTTTTGATATTTTTTCCTGAAAATCGGGATAAATCCTTGATATTGATGCTCTAAGCTTTGACTTTAAATCTTTAGAAAGTGCTTCCTGGCGTATATAAGGCGGATTTCCTAAAATTATATCATAATATTTTGGATGATCTAAAAGTTCTGCGAAACCATCTGCATTGATAATTTTTGGCACAGCATATTTAATTCCAGATTTTTCAGAGATTAGGTTTGATAAGGATTTTGAACATAAATCTATATATTTTTTTTGTAGATCAGAACCAAATAGTTCAATCACTACAATATTTGTAAGTATTTGTGGTTCTTTACCATACAAATTATCTAATTTATTAACAATCGCAGTTAAAAATACCCCTTCACCTATGGTTGGATCATAAATTTTAATATTTCTAATTTCCTTTCTTTCAAATAATTGTTCTAAAACTCTGGATGATATCCACTCTGCCACTGGTTTTGGGGTAAAATATGTACCTAAATCCTGCTGTTTTGGATGGTGTTTCGTAATTTCTGGCTCATTTTTCAACCTAAAATCACCTTTTCAATTTCTGATGTAAAATTATCTGGAATTACAATACTATCTTTAAAATTCAAATTTTTGGGGATCCAGGGCAAATCTTTTAATTTATTTAATAGAATACGAGAAAATAGTCTTTTCCCTCGGCTAAAGGTTATATAATTAAAGTAGGAAATACTATCGTTTCTTAGATTTTGAGTTAATTCTAAAATATAAGGCTCTAATTTCTTGGCAAGGATAATATTGTAAACACTTTGAGAAGTTAAGGTATTCTCAGGTGAAATTGTTGCGCATATTTTTTTTTGAGCTAATATTTGCCGTACAATTATTCTCTTTTTCCTATATTTTGATATATCTTTATAATTTATACCTGAGACGTTTAACTTTATTTGAGATGTTACATCAGCGTAAAATTGGTTTAAAGATATATTCTGAATAAAATCTGCCATATTTTCCGAATCTTTATTTGTTTTTTCTGAGATTATGTTGATTATTTCTCTTTCTTGACTTAATTCTTTTTTACAATGAGCGCATAATGTTCTTTTTTCTGAAAATGGCATCCAGTTAGAGCAGTGATTGCATTTCATAATTTTTCCATATTTAGATAATTCCACACCTCGAAAAACTTCTATTTTATCATCAATGTTTAACCTGTTCCATTCATTAATCGAAAAGTAATTTTTCTCTAACCAATTTAAAATTTTTTTTGTAATTGGGTCATATTTAATAAAGTAAACATTTTGATCTTCCAAGATATCACTCTTTATCCATGTTGTTGGCGCATTATCTTCCCAAGATATTTTAATAGAATCATTTTTCGAAGAGGAGTTCTTTCTACAGAATAACAATATGTTTTCAACAGAGACTCCTTCAAATACATTTTCTGTTGGAATGATTTTTATTACTTGAGAATTATTAACAATTATTTGTCTTAGAACTTTCCTATTTTCTAAAAAGATAAGCGTTTCGGGAATTATGACACTAAGAATTCCTTCGGGTTTTAATAATTTCAAACTTTGTTCAATAAAAACATCTGATAAGTCATATTGCCCTTTAATTGAATCAAATTTTTCTTTTTTTAGATAATTCTTTAATTCAGGTGCTAAATCACGTGAAAAAATATAAGGTGGATTTCCTATAATTAAATCTGCTTTGAGATCTGGATAAAATTTATGTAATTTGAGAAAATTAACTTGTAATACAGTAATTAATGGTAACTGATCTAACAATTTACTATTAAGATCGACCTTGTTTTTCAATAGAAAATGAAGGGTTAAAATTATTGAGAATATTTGGATGGAATAACATGATATTGGATCAATATCCATAACATATAGCCTATTATTTAATCTTTCAAAAATTTCAATGATCTCATCTTGAACTTTGATCCTAGAACGCGAAAAATCAAAATCTGTTTCTATTTTTGTAAATTCTTCTTGAAGAACTGAAATTATAAAATTTCCAGTTCCACCTGCAAAATCTAATATTACTAAATTCTTTTTATTTCCAGCAAATGTATTATTTAATATTTTCATTTGTTGAATAATTTGATGCACAACATAAAATGGTGTAAATTCTTGACCGAGATTTGACTTTTTTAATTTCTCTCTTTGGTTTATTTTATTATTTAGGAAATTACCAATTTTTGTTATGAATTCATTTGAATCACAATCCCAGTTTAAATCTGTCAAAATTATTTCATTCTTTAAGCTGTTAGCCTTAGTATTTTCATTAAGATTTAATTCATATTTTGATATAAGTTCCCGATTGTTACTTTCAAACCACTTTAATGCTAAAGATTCTGGATGTCTCTGAATCAAATCCAATGCATTTTCATGAATTTTATTGCAAATGATTTTTACATCCATAAAAACAATGTTTTTAACGTTATTTTTAAATTCATTGGTTTATGAAACAACTTAATGTCTAAGGATCCTACTAAAAGATTTTCAGATCGAGTTGATAATTACGTAAAATTTCGGCCATCCTATCCGATAGAACTTATTAATCACCTTAAAAAAAATAAAATTATTACAACCGGACAAAATATTGCCGATATTGGCTCTGGAACTGGAATTTTTTCAGAATTATTACTAAATACAAACAATAAAGTATATACTGTTGAACCCAATAACGAAATGAGATTAGCTGCTGAAAAAAGCCTGAAAAATAAGCCTAATTTTATTAGTGTTGATGGTAGTGCAGAAAAAACAACCCTAGAAGAAAATTCAATTGATATTATTACTGCTGCTCAATCATTTCATTGGTTTGCTCTAGAAAAAACAAAAAAGGAATTTCTAAGAATTCTCAAGCCAAATGGATTTATCGTTCTCATTTGGAATGTTAGAAAAACAGAAGGGTACCCATTTCTAACTGAATATGAAAACCTGCTAAAATCTCATTGTTCTGATTATTCACAAGTAAATCATCGAAACATTGGACTTGAAAAAATTATGTATATCATTGATCCTAAGAAAATTCAGAAGTTTTCTTGTAAAAATGTGCAAGATTTTGAATTTGAGGGTTTAAAAGGTAGATTGAAGTCTTCTTCATATACCCCAACTGAAGAACAACCCGAATATACCATGTTAATGGAGGATTTAGCAAAATTGTTTAATAAATTCCAAGTTAATGGGAAAGTGCAATTCCAATATGATTGCGAAATGTATTTTGGACCGATATTTAAATAGATTTTATTCTTAATAGAAAATTTAAAATATATAATCGATATCATTGAAATTTAATGAATGATTTTCATGAATCGTTACCTAATTCCTTTCGAGTAGTAGATATCGATGCTAATGAAAAACTAATAAAGGGTGGATCGGGAATTGATATTGATGAGGCTATTGCTCTGGCATTTCCAAAATCAAATAGCATCAGCATTTTCGGTTTTAAAAAGATCGGTGACGATTTGCGTATCCGAAAACTCCCTCATTTTTAATGAAAAAAAAAGTTCTATTTTTTAAACTTTATTATTTTCCTCTTCTTCTATATAAGCTGAAATTCAAAAAAATTTAATAATGAAGTGAAAATTCATCAAACTATGAGTAGTCAAGTTGAAAAAACAACTTCTAATGATTTAAAAATAACAGATAAAAATCCAATAGTTGAAGTTCAAGGTATTTATAAAATTTTCAAACAAAAAAAAATCGAAGTTATGGCTTTGCGGGGAATAGATCTTAAAATTTACCCCGGTGAACTCGTTGTTATTATGGGTCCAAGTGGCTCTGGAAAAACTACTCTTCTTAATATATTATCTGGAATTGAGAAACCAAACGCAGGATCAGTTAAAATAAAAGGAATGGAGATCACAAAATTAAAAGAAATGGGAATCCAAAAATTACTCCAAGATGAAATCGGGATTGTATTTCAAATGTTTAACTTAATTCCCTCCCTTACTGCAGCAGGAAATGTAGAACTGCCTATGATTGTATCAAATAAAGAAAAAAAATATAGGAAAGAGCGAGTAAAAGGCCTTCTAAAAGCTGTAAAACTAGATCATAGGATGTTTCACCGCCCTTCAACTCTTTCAGGTGGAGAAAAACAAAGACTGGCAATAGCAATGGCTTTTGCTAATGATCCGTCTCTTATAATTGCAGATGAACCAACAGCTAACGTGGATTCAATATCAGCTCAAAATATTATGATTGTATTTAAAGAATTTATGAAAAATAATCCAAATAAAGCAATTTTAATCGTAACTCATGATCCAGAACTTAGGAAAATCGCAGATTATACATGGGTTATTCGCGATGGTCAATTCGTGCGAAAAATGGATAAATTGAATGAAACATCTGAAAAAGATGAAGTTTCAAGCGATTTTAACTTAATGGCAATTAGTAATACTAATAATAAACATGCAATTGCGAAAAATCTCTTAGAACCTAAACATTTTCCAAAATTGAGTGAGATTTTACTTTGTCCTAGTTGTCATTCCGTCAATATTATAAAAAAACTGGATAATAATGATGTATATTGCCAAATTCATGATTCTCACATAATTCAAAGAGCAGTAATTATATGTAAAGAATGTTTTGAAGTTTCATTCCTAACTGTGTCCGCTTTTGATATTAATAAAGGCAAAATCAATACATTGGAAAACGAATAAAATGCCAAGTCATATTCCGTTTTATCTAAAACAATCCTTTCTGAGTTTAAAAAAAGAATGGGTTATTATAATTTGTGTCAGTATATCGCTTTCTATGGTCGCCGGGTTATCGTACTACAATGAGGCTGCCCAACAATATCAATTTGATACTTCTTTAACTAGCCTAAGTGATATAGAAATTGCTCATTACCAAATTATTAGCGATAGACGTGGGATAACTCCGCGTTTAGATTATACAAGCAATTTCCTAGAATCAGATGATGCAATTCAAGAAGCACTAAACAAATCAACTCTTGATTTGATAGGAGTTTATAAATACGGTTTACTCACTTGTGAACGCGGCTTTTTTGTTAGAACCGATTTTAATTCAGTGGATAGTGCTACTAGTATTAATGTTATTGATTACAAGAAGGAACTTAATGCTTCAGAAATTAAATTTATGGTTTCAGAAGATTCCTTTTATAATTCAACCAGATTTAAAGAAAAATTCAAAATTATTGATGGTAAAACTCCAAGTAAACCAGAACATATATTAATTGATTATAATTTTGCTCGTAAGTATTCTTTACTGGTTAATGAAACAGTTAATATTACGCTCCTTATCGGAAATACATTAAACATAAAAAAATTTGTTATAAAAGATTTTCAATTAAAAAATGTTACAATATCAGGAATATATCTCCCAACAAAATTAGATTTTTTTTTAGATCTGGAACGCTTTAGTTATAGTTATTCCTATCAAGATTATCTAGAAAAATTGCCATATAAAGAAAATCCAGAAAGATTAGATGGACCTGCTATTTTTTCGTGGTATAATTTCACTGGTCCAGATGGATTTCACCCATTTCAAAAACTTTATTATGAAATTAGGTTAGATCCTGATTTTTATAGGTACTTGTTACAAGCATCATATACCCGATCAGGGTATTTATTAACTTACAATCGAATAAAAATTGATTATAAGCATCTATCTCAATATAAAACCATGATTTCAAATAAAGCGAAGGAATTAACTAGAGATATGCCTTGGGATGTCTCATTAGTTAATAAAATAGGATACCAACTTACAGAAATGCAGTTAAAATTTCAAAAAACACGGTATTTAATTCAAATCTTAAATATCCCTGTTATCATTTTTTCAATATTTATTAGCAAGACTTTTACAAAAAAATTCGAGGATCAAAGAAATAATTTATTAATAACTATGAGAAGAAGAGGGATTCCTCTCAAAATTATCCAAAAGCAACAAATTTTTAAGTTATCGCTTTATAGCTTGCTTTCTTTTATATATGGGGCAATTTTAGGCTTTCTAACATTTTTTGCTTACCAGAAGTTGGTAGGTGACATGTTTTATATTGAAGATGATGTATTCTTAATGCCTATTTTTACAAGTTTCTCATTTGTCTTTACATTCGCTGTTAGTATTATATTAATGTCTTCTATTAATTCAAAATCAATAAAAAAAATTCGAAAGCTAACTTTCAAAGAAATAACCGAAATGTCTCACATTTCTGAAGTTGAACCTAATTTTGATGAATTACTTTTCGTTACCAAACGAATTAATAAAAGTAAAGAAGAAAAAAATCTATTACAAGAAAAATTACAATTGAATTTGAAAGAAACCGAATCTAAATCCAAGAAAAAAACTAAAAACAACAATAAGAGAAATAAAAAAAATTTGAAAACTTTTGATGAAGATCGAGGAAAAAAACGAATAAAAATTACAAAAATTACCTATTTTTTAATTTCTTTAGGAATATTGCCTTTAATTCTCAATTTTCTTATTTATTTGGGTAATTTATACACTTTAACAGATGTCTTGGAAGATCTTTTTATATCTTTAATGGATTCCATAGATATTATTAATTTATTAACCCTAATTGGATTGGGTTGTTTAATTTTAGGATTAACTCGTATTTTATTCATTGAAAGACCTGGATTCCTTGTTAGGATTGCAAATATATTTTCAAGATTATTCTCTAAAAAATACCATGAAATCATAGCTCTTAGAATTCCCACACGAAAAAAATGGATTGGAATCATGAATATGTTAATAATGTTTTCTAGTTTCATTCTATTGTCCAATATTGTTTATAATTCGGAATATAGGCATGATATTCTTGAAGAAAATGTATATATTGGTGCGGATATTAGAGTTGATTTGAAAAGAACTACGTTAAAGAACCAATCAGATATAGAGAATTTTGAAAAATCACTATTAAATTTGACAAACAGTGATGGAAGCAAAATTTTTAGTGATATCATCTCTTGCTCTATTGACGATGAAGCGATTTTAGAATACAATTTATCTGGTTCGATTAAATATCTTAAAATTCCTATTTATTCTTTTAATTGGAGTCATTATGTAAAAATTCTTCAAGATGGTGATAAACCTTTACCTAATCCGAGTTTTGAGCTTAATATTAGAGGAGCACTAAAGTATAATTCAGATGAAACAAAATCCTCGAAGACAATATTTGTATCACAGTATTTTCTCGATTATACACTGTTAGAAATCGGAAGCACTGTTATTATTAACCACGAATATTATGATAGTCAAGAATCTACATATAAAACCGATTCAATTCAAGTAGAAATTTTTAAAATAATGGATTTCATGCCAGGAATTTCTTCTAATTCCTTTGAAAACATAATTTTCATTGATAACAATTGTTTTAACGTCTCAAAATCACTATCACATGGAGAATCTATGATTAATTTGATATCTCTCGAGCAATATCAGGAAATTGATTATGAAACAATCGCAAATTTTGTAAAAACTTCATATTTAAGTATTAGTTCAACTATTGCATACAATTTCTTTGATCAAAGTTGGAATGATATAGAGGTAGCAGAACTCTCATTAGAATTTGGTGAAAGTGGATATTATAAGTTATTGTATTTGGATTTTCTCATATTAGGAATTTTCATCATCCTACAAATTTCTTTAATGGAAAATCATCTTTATAAAGAAACATCAGAGGAAAATAAGACTCTAATTATGATGGGGATAAAGAAGAGTAAACTCTCCGAAATATTTTTAGTTGAATTCTTGTTTGTATCTCTATTTTCTTTATTAATAGGAGGATTACTTGGATTAGGTTATGCTACTTCTTTAATTCGAACCAATAATGCAATAAATTATGGAAATAATCTCCTAATACTGCCTCCCAACTTAAAATTTCCATTATATTTTGATTATATTCCATTACTAGCGATTTTTGGCGGGATAATATTTATTCCATTCTTGATATTTATCGTTGTAAAAACAATAAGAAAAATTACATAAATCATAAAAAAACTTAGAGGTAAAAGTATTTGTCAAACAAAATGGGATTTTATTTACATCAGGCGTTTAAGTATATTGGGCAATCAAAACTAACTATAATTGCTTTGGGATTAGCTGTATCAATGGTTGCTGGTTTTGGTTATTATTATGACTCAGCTCAAAATTTTACACTTAATAAATCATATACTGACTTTGTTGATTTTAGTGTTGATTATGGAGCAAATCTTGAACCTTCCTTAGACATAACAATACCAGAAGAAGGTTTGGAGATTCAAAATTTATTTAGTAATTCAGAATTAAATTATCAAGATGAGTTTTTTATACATTATATGTCTTCATCAAGCTGTAATTTACAGTATAAAACTGAAGATAATGAGACGAAAGTTGATGTTCCTATATGGGTTTTTTCAAATTTAGATTTATACCAATCGTCCCGGTTTTCAGAATATTATCGGTTAATTGACGGCGTTATTCCAAATGCTCCTGAAGAGTTTTTAGTGAGTGAAAAATTGGTAGAAAAATATAATGTATCAATTGGAGTTAATCAAACATTACCTTTTCAAATAGATGTTGAAGCAAAAAATATATCAGGAATTAATATTGTTGGGATTTACAGTCCCCAATATGAAGAAAAAACTTTTGGGAGAATGGATAAATCAACAAGAGCTTTTTTAATGTTTGGATTTAATAATTTAGAAGAATCATATGATTATTACCCATATAAAAGTTTGATTGAGGCATTAAAAGATAATCCAGAAATCAATAAATATCCAAATTATGGTTTCAAAGTAATTCCTACATTCAATATTCAATATAATCGTGATGGAATAAATATTGCTTTTTTAAAAATCACTTCAGATAGTATTGAATCAGATCTTTACAAAATCGCTGTTCATCTTCCTGCTGGAATTACTATTGATAATTATTTAACTCCTGTATTAAAAGATCAATACAATTCTCAATCTGATCTCCGATTAAAAATCCAAATTACAAATATCCCAATTGCTATTTTTGCAGTATATTTAGGGTCAATTGCTAATAAATCTAAAGTTCGTAAGAGATATCATGAGTTTTTCTCAATGAGAATGCGTGGATTTCCAAAATCTATGGTTGTATATCAATTTATTGTTGAATCATTTTTAAATAGCATCTTGATTTGCATTGTAGGCCTATTTGCGGGATTTGGAATATTTAAATTCAGTCAATATTGGTTAAATCCCATTTCTTTACCGGATTATAATATTCAAGGATTATCTTTGCCCTTTCACTTCTCTATATTAACATTTTTTGAAACATTAGGCTTTAGTATTGTATTAACTCTTTTATCAACAATTTCATCAATCAAGCACATCACTTCGATGAAAACATCTAAGTTAGTCTCAGAATTAGTAAAAAGTGGAGATGATTTAGATTATGATGAAACAACTCTTTTTATTGAAAAATATAAAGAAGAAAAGGAGGTTGAAAAAGGGCAAGAAAAACTAAATATTAACGATTTTATTAGAAAGAAGGAAAGTTTAATACCAAAATGGGGTATAAAAGTCGCAATTCTCTCCCTGCTTCCTATAATCTTATACTCAATCATCTTAATCGAACAAACATTTATTGTTCCAGATTATTTTATTGAAATCTCTAATTTCCTCAAAAATCAAATTGAATTCCTTATAATTTTAACATTAATTTGCCCTTTTGTAATGGTTTTTGCTCTTTTGCATTATTTATTAATTGAATCTCCTTCGCGTTTAGCAAATATTGCGAAAAAAATTTCTCATCCATTCATGAAAAAACGTGATTTCATCATTGGAATTGAAATGGTTCGACAAAAACAATATGTGCGGATTATTCTGCTTTTGAGTATCTTTATCGCTTCTTTAATATTTTCAAATATGACTGTCAACACACTAGTTCGGCAGAATAATATTGTAACAAATTTTAAAGTTGGGGCTGATTTGCATTATTCTTATATTGTAACTACAAGTGATTTTAGTGATAGATCTGATTTAGATCAGTTCGAAGAAGAATTAAATCAAATCAAAGTTTCTGATGAGAATTTTCTTTTTGATGAAATTACGCATGTATATAAAACGAGACAAATCCTTGGACCTATAGAAAACAATAATTATTTTGTCAATTTCTCCGAATATTTATCGATTTTAGAACATAATAACAAAAGACTTCCATCTGATGACCTAATTAATGAAATTAATAATGCGATTGAGTATAATGAAAATTTAACAAGTGATTATGCTGGAATAATTGTGAGTTCTTCCTTCTTGGAAAATAATGGTTATTTCTTAGGAGATACAATAATTTTACATCATAAATCATCAGTGAATTTTACAAACGGTCAGAATATTGAAAAATATATCGAAGCAAAAATCATAAGTGTTATTGATTTAATGCCAGGACTATATATGAATGAAAATAATAGAGATAGTTTCGTTGCAATTGATAATCATGTATTTAATTATTCAATTGAAGTACTTCCAAGCAAAAAAATTATTGAGTTAATAAATATTAATAGTAATGTAGATATTACAGATGAAAACGTTCAGAATTATATTTCAAATTCAACTTCGTATTCATTTACTAATGATGAATATAATTTTTATAATTATAATTGGGATTTAGTTGATAGTAGTTCGTTTAATTCTCTTTCAGTGCCTTTTATTGGAATTTTTTATTTTAATATTCTGATAATAGGGTTAATTTTGACTGTAGGGATTTCTATTTTAGTATTCTCTGCACAAGATGAAAGTAAGGCAATGTATGGCGAATTAATTGTAAGAGGTTTTGGAAAACGAGGGATTTATTCTCTCATTTCGAATCAAATTTTGGTCTCCTTCATTTTATCGATCATCGTTGGAACAATAAGCGGATCCATAATGTCTATCGCTTTTTCAAAGGTTTATCTCTTATCTGGAGGTGGAGGTTTCTTAAACCTTCCTGTATTTTTCAATCTAATTGAATTTCTTGTAATACTTGGGATTGTTATTTCATTCACTTGGTTGTTCCTTATAATAGCTTTTATAAGATACTCTCGGCAAGAAATTTACCATCTTCTAGAGGACGCTTGATAATTTCAAAAATCTGAAGAAGAGAAGTTATTTTAATATATGACTTGGGATCGATAACAAATTTTTTCCTTTTTTCCTTATTCCTATCAATATATATTGGGAATACTTTTGCACGTTGAGCAGCGATTAAATCTACTTCAGAGTCTCCAATAAAAATAGTTTTTGCGGGGTTACATTTCATTTCCTCTAAAATCATGTTAATTCCATCTGGCTCTGGTTTACAAATTGACTGATCATCACCCAATCCGAGAACTTTATCAAAAAATGGTGCCAATTTAAATGCATCTAATTCAAATTCAATGATAAAATCAGGAGTGTTACTAACGATTCCAATTTTAATTCCCATATTATTTAGTTTTTTTAAAGTAGGAATTACGTCATCATAGAGAATTAATTTGTTTTCCTTGATCAATTTCCTTCGTTTTTTCCTATCTCTCTCATCAAATTTAATCCAAAAATCATTCGGATCAGACACATCCCATCTCTTTAAAATCGAAATAAAGCCTTTTCCTGAACGCCATAAGGAATTTCTTTCAACTATAGAAGGAATCGATAATTTATAATCCAAATTTAAAACATCTTGAATTAATGTATCAAAATAGTTCCAAGTATCTGGTATTCCAACCAATGTATTGTCTAAATCAAATAGAACACAGTTAATTGTCACTAAAATCCCTATTTTTTGAATATTAATTGGATTTAATTGGATTTATTTCTGTTGAATAAAACCAATCTCACCGTAGTTTTCTTTATCTTCTGAATCAGTCGCAAAAACTTTTTCCATAACAATATCCATACCTTCAACGTCTTCATTTTGAATATTATTATTAATATATTGCTCAAAGACTAAATGAAAATCGTTGGAGCATTCATCACAATGAATTAGATATTTCACTTTTTTGATTTGTACATTTTTATCTGGAATTTCCTTCGTTTCGATCTCCTTTTTGATTGGATGTAATTTATCTTCATCTGTTGAATTACATGAAGGAATAAAACACTCTCTTAGCGAAATTTGTTCGCGTCCTCTTCTTCCTAGTGCCATAAATGCATAAGGAGGGATTTCATCCCACAGTTCATCATTATAATTTAATTTATTCATTTAATCAACACCTAAAATTTATTAGAACTGCAATGTTAAAAAAGAGTTCTCTCGAGATTTATATTTTATTGATTAGTTTTTCGCATAAAAACTAAGCAGTTAATCTAATTTTCCTTTCAAAATATAACCGGATCTTTGTAGGAGAAATATTGTTAAAATCGGAGATATGATATCATAAATTGCACCGGATAATAGAAAAGGGAATAGTTGTCGAACAGTTAGTGCAACGTATAACTCAAAACCGGATAAAATGAACCTGTAAATAATTGAACTTACCGGAATAATAATATATCTTTTAAGCTCTTTACTGGAAAACCATAGTAAGAATCCCATAAATGCGAGTGATAACCCAAAAGACCATTCCCAAAAAGGAAAATTTGGTAGCTCAAGTAAATCCATAAGAGGTGTTATTGCAATAATGTTATTCCGAATATTATCGCAAGAATCCCACTGAACTTGATGAACCAAACTAAAAATTCTTCTTTTTTCATTTTTTTTCCCATTTTCGAGGTGTGCTCAATATTGGCAATAATAACTTAAAAAACGCGCGAAAAAACGCGCGATTTAATTTGAATCTTAAAAACCATCGAATTATTCGTAATAATATAAATTTCCGAGACCCCAAGCTTTTTGGATCCATTGTAATCTCTTCAATATAGAATGGTTTATGAAAAATTGAAATGAATAAATGGTATGAAATTATAGATATTATGTCCCATGCCCGTTCAATGTGGATTTTTTGAGAAATATCAATTGATTCACCCATTGCCATCCTTATCAGTTCAAAACTATGGAAGACTTTTAATTTACTCTTGAATATTTCTCGCGCTGCCCAAAGCAGATATAAACATCCTCCACAATAGGTAACTAAAACATCTGCTCCAGTTGCTTCTGCTTCTTTCATTTTTACTTGAGCAACTTTTAAAATATCAAATGCTATACTGATATTTTTTGTCCAGGATGCTCCCGCTCCAAACCCACAACAAAGAGAATCTCCACGAATATGCTCCATTTCCATAATTTTGCATCCCGTTAATCTTAAGATTTTCCTTGGAGGATCCCAATAATTGGCTCCTCCGGTTTTTGAATAGCAGTTATCATGGATAGTAATTTTGAAATTTAATTGGTTAGTAAATTTTATTTCTCCTTTTTTTAGCATATTTAAAAACCATTGGTTAAACGGGATAACATTTTGTGAGAAATTTGTTCCCATCTCTTGAGGATGTGTTGTCGTTAGCACATAATGAAGTGCATCGAGGAATGTGACTATTTTCTTTGTGTTCCATTTATTAAAATCATCCTTACATTTTTTACCAATTCTTTTAACAACATCGAGATAACCGCCTTGATACAAATATGCTCCACATTCCCAGTGATCTAATAGATCTACGGGAGTAAAATAATCTAAAAGCTTAGATTCACCAAGTATAAACGGTAATATGTGTGTGTAATTTCCAACTAGAAAAATTGATTCTTTATTAGGTTGATTCATCCATTTATCTATCCATCCAATTTCTTCTTTTGACATTAAGACGTATAGCATTTGCCAAATATTGCTTTTCATGCTAGGACAAACAAACCTATATATAGGGGGTGCTCCCCGTTTTTTATATAGTGAATTCCAGTTTTCCAAAATTAACTGATAAGGTTTACAATCATTTGGGCATATTAAATTACAACTAAAACAGGTTGTGCAGTGTTGTAGAACATATTTTGTGTTTTTTCCTATAATTAACGCCTTAATTTCATCAATTGCAACTTCTTTAGGTAATTGTAATTCGGGACAGAGGTGAAAACAATCACCGCAACGTGTGCATGCTTCTTCATTGAATACCTTTGTATCTCTTTTTCTTTGACTCATCTTTATCATCTTAATATTTATTATTTTTCGGATCCTCTGAAATCGGAGGGATTTTGAAGGTTTTTCTTGAATACAGATGGGGAAATTGTTTCTTAATTATTCCCCAAAAAATGTTATTTGCTGTTCGATCGATTAATCGCTTTGGTGTTTCACCAATAGCCATTTGAATTAATTCTATTATATGTAAGATTGGTAAATTAAATTTCTTCAGGTAAAGTTTTTTTGCAATATTATATGTTTGGTTACACCCAGAGCAATATACGCACACTACATCTGCTCTTGATTTCTTCACATCATCAAGATTTTTGCACGTTGCTTCTCTAAGTTTGAAAGTGTGATACGCAGAATCGATACTAAAACCTGCTGCAATTCCACAACAACGCATATTTTCGCGATTATTGGGCATTTCAACGATTTCACAACCAATTTCTTTTAAAATTTTACGAGGAATGTCCATATAATCATCGCCAAACATTTTCGAATAACAAGAATCTTGAATTGTGACTTTTAACCCTAAGGAATTTGAAATTTTAATCTCTCCGGATTGAATTCTATCCCAAATCCACTCAATATATGATGTTATTGAACTGAATTTGTATTTAAAACCGTAATTCGGAAGCACATTTTTAAAAACATTTGTTCCAGCTGTGCATAGCACCATTAAATGTTTTGGTTTCAAGATATTAAACCATTTATCTAATCTTTTAGCAACTTGGTATAATAAATCTGTATACCCTGTTCGGAATAATGTTTCTCCGCAACAATACTCTAATCTCCCTCGGATATCCAAATCCTTAAAAAAGCTGGTTTGAGTTAATGTGGGTGTTAAAATAACATTACAGCCTGGATAAGTAAGAGTGTCTCCTTTTAAAGGCTCCAAACTTGCCCATTTTTTTAAAATCTGGGTTTCTTGTTCGGTCATTCTATCGATGCCGTACGTCCTGAAGTTTGGGTAATTAGGGTATAGAGTCATATAGTATTTTCCCCGTATTTTTAATCCTTCTTTTTTATATTGTTCATTCCATCTCTGTAATATTAAACTTGCTGGATTACTATTATTTTTACAATAGAAATTGCATGTAAAACAAGATTGGCACTCCGATAAAACTTTTTTTGTTTGCGTTCCATTAATTAGTTTTTTCATCTCTGATATTGCTTCGGTAATAGTAAAATCCATTATTGGACAATGGGTAAGGCATTCTCCACAAATATCACAAGATTCTTGCTTAAATGGACCAAAAAATTCTGGAGTTACCGGTTTTATTCTTTCCATTATATATTCCTAATTTCAACTTTGATGTATATTAGATTTTCCATAACGAGAAAATTTGAAAATTTGAAAAATATTAGTAGGTTAATAATAATATATTAATGGGTTAATAAGTCTCCCGACAAATCGATTTCGGTCGAAAATTCGGCTGGATTCTCCGTATCGGCGACAATTTAAAATAAAGCTTCCGAACATCGAATCGAAGCTAAATTTGCGAGATGGACTTGTTTCCAACAAATCTTATTTCCATTTATTAATACAAAAGAATTCTGTAATGTTCATTTCTATCAATAATTTCCTAAATTTAGTTGATTGGTATTAGATCAAAAAGACCTTCGAGATCATTAATTATGAATTCCGGTGTTGGGCAATATTTGGATAATTTTTTATGCTCTCGATTAACCCAAATCGTTGGAATTCCAAAGCTTGAACCGGTTTTAATATCAACTTCTGAATTTCCAATATAGATCATTTGGGATTTATCCAATTGACCTTTTTTTAAAACAAGATCGAATGTTATAGGGTCTGGTTTACGGATTCCGTGATCACCCGAAAAAAGAACTATTGAGAAATATTTTCTAATCTTAAAATGTTCCATTATTCTTTCAATCAGAAATCCCGGACTTTGCCATGGTGTATTAGACCACAATCCCAACACAAATCCTTTTTCGTTTAGTTTTTCTAAAACCTTAATAGTTTCAGGGTAAAGAAAAGCATCAGATATTAGGTTGTGATAAAAGTCATTCAATAATAGATTAATTAGATCATCTTCAGTAGGGATTTTATAGTAATCTAAAATAAGTGAGAGACGCTTTATCATGCTTAATTTATGGCTTTCGGAAATTATTTTATAACCAATATTGGAAAATTCTTTAACAGTGCATATATCCTTAAAACTCTGATAATACTTTCTCAATGTATTAAACATATCGGGGAGAACTTCACCGATTAATGAGGAATGCCATTTTTTATTGGGTTTGTTAAAATTAATTAATGTTTCTCCCAAATCAAAACAAAAAAAATTCTTCATGTATATAATTTATAAAAAAATTAATGAAATAAATTAAATGTATAAGTCAATTTCTTTTAATTAAAAAAAGAATTGATGAAGAATAATGACATTTGTAGTTAAGAATAATGTTTATTGGGTGGGAATAAAAGATTGGGAATTGCGTAAATTCCACGGAAATGAATATTCAACTGATCACTCCACAACTTATAATTCCTACTTGATTAAAGAGGAAAAGATTGTTTTAATTGATACCGTTTGGATGCCTTTTTCCAAAGAATTTGTGGAAAATCTAGCAAAAGAAATTGATTTGAATAAAATTGATTATGTAATTGCAAATCACGGAGAAATTGATCATAGCGGTGGACTACCCGAATTAATGAGTTTAATTCCAGAAACTCCGATCTATTGTACAAAAAATGCAGTGGATTCCCTTAAAGGTCAATACCACAAGGATTGGAATTTTCATACCGTAAAAACAGGGGACACATTGGATATAGGAAATGGTAAAGCTTTAGTTTTTGTTGAAATGAGAATGTTGCATTGGCCTGATAGCATGGCTACATATTTGACCCAAGATAATATACTTTTCAGTAATGACGCATTTGGGCAGCATTATGTTAATGATTTTATGTACAATGATTTGGTAGACCAAGACCTACTCAATATTGAATGCATCAAATATTATGCAAATATTCTAACACCATTCAGTGCATTAGTAGAGAAAAAAATTAACGAAGTATTAGAATTAAAAATTCCAATAGATATAATCGCAACAAGCCATGGTGTAATCTGGAGAGATAATCCGTTACAGATTGTTGAAAAATATATGGAATGGGCCAAAGATTATCAAGAAAATCAAATAACCGTATTATACGATACAATGTGGAATGGAACTCGTAGAATGGCGGAATCCATTATTGAAGGAATTCGAGAAAGTAATCCCACAATCAAAATTCAACTGCTTAATGCAGCTAAATTTGATAAAAACGACATTATTACTGAGGTATTTAAATCAAAAGCAATTTTGGTTGGATCTCCTACAATCGGGCGCGGTATATTATCTTCAATGGCCGAGATCATGGAAATGATTAAAGGACTAGGATTTAAAAATAAAAAAGCTGCTTCATTTGGATCCTACGGATGGTCCGGGGAATCAGTAAAAGAATTAAATATATTGCTTGAAAAATCCAAATTTGAACTCTTAAATCAGGGAATTCGGATCAAGTGGAATCCTGATGAAGAGGGTAAGAAGAAGTGTGTGGAATTTGGCAAGGAAATCGGGTTGAAATTAATAGAAAACTAAAAAAAAAATTAATCATTTTCCCATAAATTTTTTTCAAATTGATTTTTACTTTCAAATGATTTTTTCTCTCGCGCTATTAAATGGTAATCATTATCTCGAGGTTTAGTCTTTGGCTTTATCGGTTTACCATGAAGTCTGCCTCGATTTTTTTTATTCTTTCGAGAATTAGACTTCTTAAATGTGTTTATATCATCATCGTATTGTCGATTCACATTATTTCAACAAAATTTTTTTTTTATAAAATAAGTACAGATCTTCTAGATCTGCTATTATTTTTACCTTAATACATCTTAAAAAATCTTTTGAATTGTTAATTCATTTAATCATAAAAATAGGGGATATCCAGAATTTAGTTCTACTTTGAAATTCTTTAATAGTGATTTACTAATTTCATCAATTTTTTCAATTTTTTCCGGGTCTAAAATTTCAGACCTCATCTTTTCCAATTCCTGAAAACTTGATGGGTATTCGGCTGAAAGTACAACTAGCATAGTTTTATAGGCCAAAGATCCTACAGAATAATTTAAAGTTTTTAAAATTTTCTGGTTTGGAGATAATTGATGAACATTATATATTATCTTTCCCAATAATCCTAGATCATCAAAAATTTGGATAAAAACTTCTGAAAATTCGTAATCATTGGCGATTCGTAATAAATCTTGTATGTAATATTTGAAAATTTTTTTTTTGAGGTCTTCATCATTCGTATTTTGGCAAAAACGTAAAATTACAATAAATATAGAATAATCATCATGTTTTTTCATATGTCGTTTGATTTGTGAGTGCAATACTGATGTAATTGATGTTGTTTGGCGAAGTATTGAAATTGCACGAAAATCACCGATTAATTCCAAAGAAATTGCAGCATGGAAGATTTTATTCGAGTCCGCTTCAGATACAATTTGATCAATATAATTTGTTATACATTCAGCTCGTTTTTGAATACTTAATTTCTTTATTATTTGGTATGGTTTTTTACGCTTAAATTCAGAATGCCATCTCCCTAATAATCTAGCAATTGAATTTCGTCGTAAACGGGAATATGTGGTCAACGAGGGGAGCACAAAATCAGTAAAGGATACACCTTTTTTTTCAAATATATCTAAAATTAAATTTCGAATCATTCTGCTTGAATCGTTCAGAGCAAGAATTAAAACTTCAAAATATTCCCTATTACAAATTCCCGAATATTTTTGGATAGCATCGATTCTATATTTCTCAGAAAAATGCGTATAATTTAAAAAAATCCACCTTAGATCTTTAATTTTTTCTGAGTTTATTTTATCGGATTTATCCATCTAATTTAACCAACAAATTTTCATTATATTAAATGTTCGTAATTTTGAAAGATTTTTCAGATTCATCAAACTAATTAAAAGTTTAAGCTCGTTATATAAGGTAGGATGCTTCCACCACTTCCCCCAGAACAAATTGTCATTAGACCTCCCGTTGAAGCGTATTCAGTTCTAATACCAATCACGGGTGGATGTTCTTGGAATCGTTGTCGCTTTTGTGGTGTTTATAAAAATCTTCAAGATTATAAAATCAGAAACATTGATGATGTACTTAGAGACATTAAAATTGCTGGAAAATATTATTTGAACAATCCCTACCTCTTCTTAGCTGGTGGAAATGCATTTTCTGTTTCAACAGATTATTTACTTGAAGTTTTGCATGAAATAAAACAAAATTTTCCATTTATTAAGCGAATTAGCACTTATGCAAAAGTTTTGGATATAAACCAAAAATCTGATGAAGAATTAAAGAAATTAGCTAAAGCAGGTCTTACAATTTGCTATATTGGAATGGAATCTGGCAGCGATATAATCTTAAAACAAATGAAAAAAGGACAAACATCTAAAATGATCATAAATGAAATTCCTCGTTTAATGAGTGCCGGAATCCAAGCATCACTATATATAATTTTGGGATTAGGGGGGAAAAAATGGACAGAGATTCATGCTAACGAAACAGCCCGTGTGTTAAATGCTGTTAATCCCACTTTTTTCCGTTTTCGAACACTTAATATAATGGCTAATGCTCCTTTGAAAGAAGATATTGATAATAAAACCTTTAAAATTCTCTCTCCATTGGAAATCCTTAAGGAAGAGCGCTCAATTATTGCCCAATTATCGCCAAGTTTAACTTCTGCTTTACGAAATGATCATGTTTCAAATTATTCATTTGTCCAATCAGACAATATAGGAAAGGATAAAGAGAGAATTCTCGAAATTTTGGATGATTTGATTACCAATCCTGAAGTGGGTAAATGGAAGCACAAAAATCTTAAACGGATGTAAGGTTTCATTAAATAATATTTCTGATATTTTCAATAAATTGAATAATATTGGTAAATTGAATAATATTGGTATTTTTAAAAAAATTGAAGGTATTTTATGTCCCCTCGCAGAAGTCTGCTAGATGAAATTGATAAAAAAATTTTAAACGTATTACAAAAAGATTGCAACATTCCTTTGGATAAAATTGCAAAAATGTTAGATATCTCAAAGTCAACAGTGCATTATAGGATTAAAAGACTAGAAACGGAAAAAATAATTGATGGTTATCACGCGAAGGTGAATTTCTCACGACTCGGCGATGATTTTCAAGTAATTATTCATATCCGTGCAAAATATAGTAAAAACTACGTTGAGAAAGTGGGAAAAGAATTAGCTAAAATACAAGGAGTATGGGCAATTTATAATGTATTGGGTGATAATGATTTCATCATAATGGTTCGAGCTGTTAATAGAGAGGAATTAATGAATAAATTAGAAGAAATGAGAACTACTAATCTAATAGAACGAACTAATACCACTGTAATTGCGCGGATATTAAAAGAAGAAGAAAGATTATTCTTTGAAACTGAAATTCCTATACCTGATTCAAATTCAAAACCAATTTCTAATGATAAATAGTTTAAGCTTTTTCTAACCTTAATGAAATTCCAATCTCTAAAGCTTTTAAATTGACTTCTAATACCTTTCCGGAAAAAAGTTTTCTTAGAACTTTTTCAATATCTTCCTTATCCAATGAAATAAATCCAAGCATATAACCAATCATTATCGTATTTTCAGTTCGGGAGTTGTGGATGGTATCTTGCGCGATTTTGTTAGCCTCAATATAATGAATATGCTTATTTTCGCTACTTTTTTTAAGCGCATCTTCGATATAATCTTTCTCAGGATATTTCTTATCAACAATTCTTTTTTCATAGGTTGAAATCAAGATTTTTGTTGATTTATCTGGTTTAGCATAATTTAAAACATCCAAAACTGCTGATTTCTCTGTAGCAACAATCATATCAACAGTTCCTCTTAGGGGGAGGGGAGCAATCCTTTTTGTTCCATATCGAATGTAAGTATTTACTTTTCCGCCCCTTTGTCCAAGTCCGTGTGTTTCTGAGCTGATAACGCTAAAATCCTTTGCTAGTAATGCATCTCCCAAAATCCTGATAGAACTAATCAGACCTTGTCCACCAATTCCAGTAAACACTATTGAATACGTTCCCAATTTTTCATTTGACATTATTTTTTCACTCCAATCGCTTTTGCTGGACAAACTTCTTCACATATTCCGCATCCTAAGCATAAACCTGGATCAATTATTGATTTTCCATCTTTAACTCCAATAGCGGGGCAGGCCAGTTGCCTATAACAAGTTCCACAATTTATGCATTTTTCCCTATCTACTTCTCGAACTAAAATTGTGTATCTTTTCTTAGATTTTTGGATACATTCATTTCGAATTAATATTATATGAGTATTCCGATTTTGAATGACATCTATTCCTGCTTTTTCTATAAGTTTTGTTAAACGAACCGTATTTTTTTCCTCATCATCTCTTGTTTGGAAAATATCTAACTTAGCACCTATACTTTCCACGATTTTTTCCAATGGAATTCGAGTTTTGAATTTTCCCTCAGAATAATGTTCTGTGTTAGTTCCAGCATCACACTGCTGTCCTGTCATCCCAATCCAGCCATTATCAAGTAAAAGTAATAAAATTGGTGCCTTTTGATACACAGCATTAAGTAATGGTGGAAGACCGCTGTGAAAAAATGTTCCGTCACCGATCATAGCGATATTAAGACTGTCGCTCGTTTGAGCCACTCCTTGGGCTAAGGCAATACTTGAGCCCATACAGTATTTAACGTTAGCAAATCCTAAGGGTGGGAACGCTAAAAGTGTATAACATCCAATATCTTGAAAGAAATAAACTTCTTTCCCCGTTTTATTTTTAATGCGCTTAACCGCTTTTTTCAATGAAAATCCCGTTGTCATATGTGGGCAACCCGGACATAAAACTGGCTTTCTTTTCATTACATCATATTTCATATCTTTTAGTTCTTGTAAATTTATTTTTGGGTCGATTTTTGTAATTTTTGAGATTGCCAAAGCCACTTTTGTTGGATCCAATTCACCAACTTGAGGTAGTAAAGCGTCATCTTTAGAGTATGAAAATGGATCTTTTCCGAATATTTTCACATCGATCTTATGTTTTTGAGCAATTCCCAAGATTTGTGTTTCTAAATAAGGATCGTTCTCTTCAACAATCAATATTTGCTTGAATTTTCCTAAGAATTGGGCGATTTTTCGTTCAGGTAATGGATTTATCATTCCGATTTTTAATATAGGTGCTTTGAGATTTAAAAATTCCAGAGCTTCGTTAACATAACTGAAAGAAACACCGCTTGTAATTAAACCAAATTGATATTCATTCTCACTATCCTGGTTTTCAATGAAATTTAAAGGTAAATTTTCTGAGATCTCAAGGGCTTTATGCATTCTATTGAAAATTTGTTCATTTTTTAATTCCAGAAAATATAACCTAGAAGCTACATTTATTTCCTTTGAAAGGTCGAATGTATCTTGGATTTCTGATTTTTGGACTTCGCCTAAAACAACACCACCTCGTGCATGAGCAACATTTGTGACTGTTCTTAAAATAATGGGTATTTTCAATTCTTTGGAGATTCTAAAAGCTTCCTTTGTGAATTCTAAGCATTCTTGAGCGTTACCGGGTTCTAATGCTGGTACTTTAAGGAGTTTAAGAAAATGTCGAGAATCCATTTCAACTGCGCTTGAATGTTGTTCAGGATCGTCAGCTACGAGCACTACCAGAGCCGAGTTCTCATTTTTTGGTTTGGTCGTAGCAAGAGCGAAAAATGGGTCGGAGGCAACATTTAAACCAACGTTTTTCATACCACACATTGACTTTGCACCACGTGCATATGCGGATCCTGCTACTTCCAGAGCAACTTTTTCATTAATGCTTGTCTCAGTCCATTTCATTCCAGCATCGCGAAAAATTTCCATAAAAATCTCACCTACATCTGAGGAAGGGGTCCCAGGATAAAATGTGTAGACGTCAACACCACTTTCTAATGCTCCACGGGCAATTGCTTCATTTCCCAAGAAAAATCGCTTTTCTCCGGGCATCCCAGAGACAATTTTTTCAAAAACTCGATTCATAAACTCATGTAAAAACTGATTTTGCACAATTTAAAAATTTTTGCAGCTTTTATCTTTTTTTTTTGAATTTTTTCCTAAATCAATCCAATTGTTAGTATAATATACAAAAAGACATTAGAACAAATATATAGAAAAAAGAACGAATTTGAATTTATAGAAAAACTTTTTTACTTAATATGAGAATGTTATTTTCATGTAACATATTTGAGATTCTAATGAGTTTGCTATACAGAAATTTCGAGGAAGAATTTTCTAAAAAATTCTTTGATCTACAGCTAATTCGATGAAAATCACCTATATTTTTTGCAAACTTGTTATAATTTTGTATAATTGGAGCGTAAAAATTATGAAAATTTCATCATTTAAAACTAAAATCTTAGCACTTACTATTATCAGTATTTTTTTATTCCAAATTGTGCCACAATCTGTATGGGCAGCAGAACCATTAAAAAATATGGGCGATCCAAATTCATTTTCTGAAAAAGAGAAAAATTTGGATTGGATTTATATATTCTATGATCCACAAGATGAAAATATGAAATATGTTGCCGAATCTGTCCATGAAGTTATATCTTTTCGATTATTAAATGTAAAACTTGTCCCATTAAGTTCGTCCAACGATTTAAAAATAACATTAATGGATAATCCCTGGATGGCAGTTTATGCATTTAATTCTAACCTAGCTGGGGTAAAATTCTCAGATGAATCTATTTCATGGCAAGAATTTTACCAGATCTTGAATGTGTTTCGCAACACACAACATATTGTTGGAATGGCAAACACAATTACATTTAATAAACAAATTTCCACTCAGAATAGTAATATTCATCATAGTGATGTAGAACAGACGGATGTTATTCTTTTAGTCATGTACAATATTTGGGCAATCTCACAGATTATTGAACAGAGATCACAAGTAAATGAAGAATATGTAGATGCTGCTAGAGATCTCACCCAAATGGCCATGCAGATATATGCAGAGAATTTTAATGCTTTATTTAAAGCTCAAATTGATCCTATAACTCCAGTGGGACAAATTGATCCTGTGGGCCTTGAGGAACGAACTAAAGAAATGTGGGACCGTCACCAACCAGAAATCCGTCCTGCCGCTTATATTATGGACGAAGAAGGCGCTTTGATTGAAATTCCTCAAGACAAGATCCCAGAAGATTTCTCACCAAATATCAAACTTGGTTTACCTTCTGCTGCAGAAGGCGACTTTATCTTAGGAGATTTACCTTTTCTTTCCGGTCTAAGAGGTCCAATTGGAGATATTGTTGATATTTTACTTAAAGTGCTAGAATCCTCTGGCAACACTGTTCTTTCAATTCCCAATGATGCCATGGAAACAATCAAAGAAATGTTTGGAATGATCGAATCCGTCGTAGGAATTGTCGATAATTTTGATGATGAGAGTCCATTAAAAAGCATTATTAGCGCGATCTCAAAGGAATTTCCATTCCCCGAAGAAATGAAACCATATGTTGATCTTTTCTTAAAAGCTTTATTTAATATGCGAGGGGAACCAGCAGATATTCTTGAAATTGTTATGGAACTCGTTCAGGTTCTTATATCTGAATTATTACCGGAATCTGTAAGCGATATAATTGAAACCGTACTCGATTTGGGGGATGATTTATGGGATTTTATTTCTGAAGCAAAAAGTAGTGGAAAAAGTATTTTTAACACACTAGTAAGCCATTTTTCGAAGAATATTCTAAGTAAATTGCTGAATAAGACTTTAGTCGCTTCACTCGGGTTGGATCAAGGAGATATTGGTGGCTTTTTAACGAAAATGGAAGCATTTATTAGTCCAACAATCAAATTCCTCGTAAGCTTTGATGTTCCTGAATTAATTGAAGATGTTGGAGGGCCTCTTTTAGAAGCTGTATTAGGTTCACTTGATAGTAATACGCAAGAAGCAGTTGGAAAAGTCAATTCTATGATTAATTTGGCATTTGGTGTTGTAGATCTGGTCGATGACTTTAATTCTGAATCAATAATTAACCTTGTAAAACTTGTTCTGGAAGAAGTAATCGGATCATCAGAAATTATTGGAGATGTCGAAAATTTGACAAGAAGAATTATGGATATTGTAAAAAATTTTCAAGAAAATGGACTCCCCAGTGTTTCTGATTTTAAAAATCAAATTCAGACAGCCCTTACAAATGCAGTTGAATCATCTGTCCCTACTAGTACTCGTGAAATTATTGCTGATATAATGGCTATGATAACTGGCATTTACAATGATGGGTTTAACCCTGCAGAACTCCCAGACCTATTTCAGATCGCAGAAGCAATACTTGATGAAGTTGGATTAACAGATGTAAAAAATGCAATTTCCGGTGTTGTAAAGCCAATTGTAGCAATGATTTCGTATTTAACCGATTCTGGATCATTAAAACAAATGCTACAAAACACTTTATCGAGTTATCCTTCAGATCTAACTGCTATTCCTACCTTAATAAAAGAAGTATTTGAATTTCTTGATGTTGGTGACATGTTTGATGGGCTTCCTGATTTTGATTCAATTGTAAACTCCTTTGGTGAAATCACCGGAGGAATAATGAATATGGTTGGTGCAATCAAAGAAAAATCTTTCAAGGGAGTGTTGCAATCTATTTTTATGGCAGTGGGATCCATTGTAGGTGTCCATCCATCATTTGATAATGTCCCAATCGATGCATTCTTAAAGCTGATCCAATCTTTCTTCCCGGATGCATTTGGTTTAGATCCTGCGAATTTACCAAGCTCCACCGAAGTCATTAATGAAATTATGGATATGGCTTCAAGTTTACTAGAAGGGGTTATCGATCCAGCTTTATTGGAAGAATTCCTCAAACTTTCAATGGATCTAAAAGGATTATTTACTAACGGCGTAGATTGGATGATTGGGAAAGTCCTCGATTGGCTCACTGGGTTAATTACGCCAATTATGGATGATCTAGAAGAGGCAATTATGAGTTTCTTTGGAAATGACAACGAAATTATTGGTTTTCATACTACCCTTCCAATCGGATTAGGTGAATGGTCCTTATTTGAGTTGGAAATTGATTTAGGAATTATAGCAAACATAAATTTAAATCCAACTCCATTATTCAATCTAGTTAAAAGTCTCATCTTGGATGGTCGGAGCACATTATCTTTAGATTCTATTGACGATTTCTTTAAAGTTATATTCTCATTCTTTGAAATTAGCCCGCAATTTTATGCTGAACTTGGAGTTGCTGGGTTAGACTCATCCAAAAATTCCTTTATGACATTTTTGTTAGAATCGCTTGGATTAGACCTGTCTTTTACTGGAAGTGCGCATTTCGTTCTCAACCTCTTTACATTCCGCGGTGGAATGTTTGAATGGGAAAATTTCTTTAAAGTAGTTGAATGGAGTTTTAATATTAAGATTCAGCTGTCAAAAACGTTTACATTATTAGATTTTCTCACAGGAGGTGTAGGTGGGGGAGCATTAAGTTCAATAGCTGAATTTTTAGGACTCGATGCAATTACTGTAACAATATATCTCGGAGTCGAACTGGATATTGTGAAAAAGGCTGCAATGGCCACCGCTCCCGAAGAATCCTCACTTACATTAATTATCATACTGGGTTGTGCTATACATATTGGCATAAATTTACTGATTGTCGAAATTGTATTTGATGGATCTTTGGAGATAATCCTAACGTTCTTCCAGGACCTAGCATCGTCGGCGCCCTTGAAGATCACTTTAAGGCTTGTATTAACGCTTAAAGTGAAACTCAGGTTTCTGTTTATATCAGATACCCACACATGGACTTGGGAACCCGGCGGTCCATGGGATCTTTCTCCAAATAAAGGAGATGCAGAATATGAAGCCTCTGGAGTCGGTTTTGACTCAGATGGTGATGGTTTAAGTGATGAGTATGAAGCAGATATCCCTGGACTTGATATAAATAATCCCGACACAGATGGAGATGGAGCAAACGATAAATTAGAAGTCCAAACTATGGGTACTGATCCGACAATCCCTGATACTGATTTCGATGGACTAACTGATGGAGAAGAATGGGACCTCGGAACAAATCCATTAGAAAAGGATTCTGATTGGGAAGGTTTAACAGATTATCAAGAAGTTAAGATATATATGACAGATCCATTATCACAAGATACCGATGGTGATTCATTATCTGATTTCTATGAAGTATTCACTCGATGGGATATATCAAATGTAACTCCAACAGTCCTGGAAGTAATGATCGGGGGAGAATTATATAATGACCGAACTGACCCACTTAATCCCGATACAGATGGTGACGGTTTAATGGATGGAGATGAAGGTCCTATGGGGGCATATTATGGTTTAGATGCCCTATATAATGAGAGTGAATCTGATCCTAATCCTTTAATCTTTAACTATGGATACACACATCCTTTGGATGCAGATACCGATGATGATTCATATTATCAATTATATAATGGAATGGTAGATACCCAACTAAATCAAAATTTCCTCAAAGATATGAATGATGGAGCTGAAGTTGCTGGATTTGATATAATTATGTATGATGAAGAAGGAGAGCCAGAACTGAAGCATGTAATGACAAATCCGTGTAATCCTGATACAGATGGAGATACAGGAATAACTGACCGAACACCTCAACCAGGTATGTGGATTAATAGTGATGGATATGAACTAGCTCAAGATCCTCCAACAGATCCAACCGATGGAGATAGTGATGACGATGGTTTGATTGACGGAATTGAAGGAGTTCTTAATCCATACAGTAATCACACTAATCCCAATGATCCAGATACCGATGATGATGGCTTATTTGATATGCAAGAAATATTGCTGGGAACTGATCCAAGAGCCGCCGACACTGATTTCGATATGATCCCCGACGGAGATGAATTCTACATCTTTTATACAAATCCAAATGTTGGAGATACTGATTTTGATGGATTATCGGACGGTGAAGAGGTTTATTTATGGCATAGTAATCCGTTATCTGATGATTCTGATGGGGATGGGATCACTGATGGACAGGAGGTTCTGTATTACGGTAGTGATCCAATGGACGATGATGGAGACAATGATGGGTTAACAGATTTTGAGGAAATCAAGGTTTATTATACAAATGCATTTGATTATGATTCTGATGATGATGGACTATCCGATGGAGAGGAAATATTGATATATTACACAGATCCCCTTAATTGGGATACGGATGGAGATTCTATCGTTGAACCAAATGAATTTGGAGAAATGACATGGCCGATGAGTGATTATCATGAAGTAAAAATATACGGAACAAATCCCACAGAAGCAGACTCCGATTTGGACGGTTTAGGTGATGGAATAGAACTCTACCTAGGATCAGGGATTATTCCATGGATTGATCCAATACCCTTAAACCCATTATCGAATGATACTGATGGTGATGGTTTTGCTGATGGTTCAGAGATTCAGATAAGAAATGTAACTGATATAATTTATCCATTTCTTGCGGTGACCCTTGTTTTTCCATTCTATACAGACCCATGCAGTAATGACACAGATAATGATAATGTAAGCGACTATGTTGAAGTAATGATCTACAATTCGGATCCTAATTTAATCGATACCGATAACGATACTTTATCAGATTGGGATGAAATTTATCTGTATAATACTTCAGCCATTTACAATGATACTGATGGTGATGGTTTATTTGATTATGAGGAGCTCCTTGTCCCAATTAATTCAAGTATTAGATCAGCATCGGGTAGTCATCCTTTGGCTGCAAATTATGGGACGGATCCACTAAATCCTGACACTGATGGTGATTATTTACCCGATGGTGCGGAAGTATTGTTTTACGAAACGGATCCAATCAATTCAGATACAGATGGTGATGGTGTACTAGATGGATTTGAATTTGATACTGATTATGATGGACTTCCTGATGGAGAAGAATTTAGACTTGGTTTACAGCAGATAGGTGGAGGAATATTAAATCCAGATTCTGATGGTGATGGACTTCTTGATGGGGATGAAGTAAATGAATATGGAACAAATCCTGCAAATTCTGACACCGATGGCGATGGATATTCGGATGGCATTGAAATTACAATTGGGACTGATCCACTATCATATACAACCCAAGAAGAATTTGAAAACTATCTTGCAACTGCGAGAGGTAATCAAACTCTTCATATACTGTTACCAAAAGAAGATTCAAATGTTTATATTGATACACCCGTTCAAGTTGTAAATCTAACTGATTTTCAAGAAGTTTGGTATCGGTATAGGAATGATAGTGATTGGAGTGAAGATATATCGATGATCTATAAATCCTCTGTGCAACAATGGTATAATGATACTACACAATGGTATCCTGGATCTTATGAACTTGAAGTCTATGGACGTGATATGAATGGTTCTATACATTTAGCGAGTATCGAATTTGATGTGGTGGAAAAGGATTATACGTTGATTATAATTGGAGTAAGTGTTGGAGTAGCTGGGTTGGCAGTGATAACTGGAATAATCGTGTCTAAAAGAAAAAAGAGTGCAAAAAGAGCAAAAGAAGCGACACAATTAAAAGAAAGTGCAAAAGAAGTAAAAGAAGCAGCACAATTAAAAGGAAAAAAGTCCTTAAAAAAGGAAACTGTTAAGAAATCAAGCAAGACAAAGAAAATCCTCAAAAAGGAGGGAAAGAAATGAAAAAATTAACCAAAACAAGAATATTGGCAATATTACTACTTAGTATGTTATCAATAACTCTTATTCCTGAAATTCCAAGAACAGATTCTGATATTGAAGAGAAACAATTTGATATGACTGAACTAATGGATTTTTCCGATGATCAACCTCTAATTTCTGCTCTTGATGAAGATACGCCAACATTTCCCGATGATTATGATATCGGAAAGATACTTGGTGATCGAGATAATTTATATACTGAAGTTTATGAACCATGGAAATCTAAAGCTGCGATTCATGCTTCAGCTTACGATGAAGAAACGGGTTATTTGGCTTTAGCTGGGGGATATTTATATGACAATGAAATCCATATTTACCGTTTAAATGTTGAAACAGGTGATTTTGATAAAGTATGGGACTCTGGAGATGGAATTATCCAAAGTGATGTCCTAAGTATAGCTTTTGGGGATACTGATCTTAATAATTTTATTGAAATTGTAGCAGGGAGTGCAGATGGTCATGTTTATGTCTTTGAACAGCGCCATATCTATGATCCCTATACTAACACAGAAAATATGTTCGATCACGTGTGGACTTCTCCTGCAATGACTAGAGTTTTTGATGTTAAAATTGAAGATGTAGATAGGGATTATCGACCGGATATTATAGCGGGGACTTGGGAAGGTCTTTTCCTATTTGAATATGATGATCATTCAGGTTATCCATTTGCTGATGATCACTGGATATCTTATCGGCAAGTATGGACATCAGGCGATTTGGATGGGGAACGAATTTATACAGTAGAAGCTGGGGACACTAATGCAAATGGTTTACCTGAGATTATCTGCGGAACAAGAGAAGGAACTGTTTATGTTTTTGAAAATGATGGTCTTAGTATTATGATTAATGGATATCCATTCCCTTTAATTAATGATAATAATTACTATTTAAATTGGACGAGTGAAAATTATACTTGGACCGCTATTCGTTCTATGGAACTCGGAGAATTAGATGGAACAATTGGTGATGAAATCGCAATTATCGCCCAAGGACAAGGTTTATTTGCTTTAGATTGGAACAATCTTACATATACATATGATTATAAGAAAGTTGTTAGGGCTTATGAAAGCTGGGAAACATTTGGATATTGGGGTTTAGATCGGTGGGTTGATCGAGTTATTTCCGCCAATAATGTTACATACCAAGACCCCATTAATGCTACTTTACTCGTTTCAGAACCAATCGAATATGTTTGGAATGTACCTCTATCTCAATTTCTTCCTAATGCACATATTTATCCCTATAATACTGGAATGGCTATGGCTACAGATGGAAATTATACAACATTTGATGCCTCTCTAGGTGATATTCCGAACGCAACAGCAATTGTCGATTTTGGTCTTGATGAAGAAGGAACAGGTAGTGCAAATGCAGATCCAGATGTTATTGTTACATTTAAAAACCCACTTACTTCTGATATATTATCAAAATTTAACTTTTCAATTTCTCAAGATGGTACCAGTTTTGAACAGATTTCATCTATACACTTTTCATATACTAGTAATTTACTAAAAATAGATATTGATGATGCTTTAAGTCGGAAAAAATGGGATTGGTTTAGATATGCTCAACTTTCTGTGTTTGATGGGGCAACTTATGAAATTAACTCGCTTGAATTACAACAAGTATATAATCTTCTAACTGACGCTTTATCTGTCACAATAGGACCATTAAGAATGGATGGTGATGCATTTATTGCTGGAGAAAGTGAACTAGATAAAATCATTGTAGGTACTGTGACTGGAAAGTATATTGGTATTAGTTGGGATAATCTTGAAGAAAAATATGAAATTGTTTGGGATTCTGGAAATGATGAATTCTATTCAATGGAAACTGGGATTTGGGATCTACAACATATTCAATCTACTTCAAAAGTCCCAATTTGGCGAAATTTAAAAGAAGAAAACGTATATTTTCCAAATTACTTTTCTATGGTATCTACAAGTGATTACAATTCATGGAGTTTTGGAAAATTAGATCCATGGGGCCTTTTCGATGCTTCACCTTCATATTTTGTTGGCACTAAATCTAGTCAGATTGTTGCCCATAATATGCTCGGAGTTGGTGACACAACAGTAAACGGATACTTATCTGATATCAATCTATTTTTAGCGGGAGGAAATAAGCCATACACATCCGTAGAAACATTTGAGTTGATTCCAGGCTATCCAATGCCGCTCCTTGCGGTTGCTTCATATAACCCAGATCAATTACCAACAGGAAATCTTGTAGACGGTGCAACTGCTGAACTTAATTTCTTCTTTAGAGATGATTTGAACTTACCATTTGCATCGGTTAATAGGTATTCAATGTCAGAATTTGATAAAACCGGAGAAATTACTTCACTTATCGCAGTTTCAAAAACTACTCCTAAATTGGACTTTACAGATATTGATGGCGACGGAGATAATGACATGATCTTTTCAAATGGTCAATTGTATCTGGCAAAGAATTTGTTCAAGGAAATCAACGAAATTAACTTCACAATAGTGCATGATTATTTCTCGCAGATTAACGCTGAACTAACGAGTTATGGATGGGGTCAACCTGAGCTTTGTGATTTAGATAGAGATGGGGATTTAGATGTAATTCTTAGTTATGCTACGAAAAATGGAACTACTGCATTTATAAATGAAGGAACAGCAGAAAATCCCGATTGGGTCCAAGAAAAAAGAATATTTTCAAATACTCGCCCCGAAACTAATATGAAATTCATGAATTTAACAGATACACGGATTATCCCACGGCATGAAGGGTATAGTATTGATACATGGGAAAGTGAATATGACTTAGATGAAGAGGCGGACTATATGCTTGTATCCTATAATAATTTTGCACAAAGAACTTCATGGGCTACACCTGTCTACGATGCAGTTGATAGTTATATTGTTGCCACGTATCCCACAGTTGCTCGCATGGAATTCAGTCTTTTGGATAGTGGAGATGATGATTTTAGGAATTATGGATTTCATATTTATGAATCATGGAGTAATGAAGATGATCTTGAAGGTTGGACATTATCTATTACTTCAGGTGACATTGATAATGATGGTAATGGTGAAATAATCATAGGTGATTATGATAATAACGTCTATGTATTTGAGAATATGGTTAATAATACATATAAACGGATGTATAAAACATTTGATATTATCCATAACGAAACAACTGATGAAAGCCCTTATCTTTATGAAGAATTGGAGGGCATCTCAGGAACATTTACAAGAAATATTTGGGATCATGTAAAACATGTCGTAGCTGGAGTTGATCTTGATAATAATGGATTAAATGAATTAATTGTTGCAGCTAATCTCCAAGTTTACATTTTTGAAGATAAAAATTTAACTGGAGGCGATGAGTTAGAGTTTGTTTATTCGATTGATTTACGGGATTCAGGTTTCATTGATGAACCCGGGTGGGATCAAGTTGACGAAATTACTGCGATGTGTGTTGGTAATGATTTGGATTATAATGGGGAAAATGAACTTATTCTTGCAGCAGGGCCTTATTTATTTGTCTATAATGTTCCAGAACATAATTTTATTGACATGGAAAATAATGAGTATTTCGTTACTAGCTCTGATTTAGAGGGGAGATATAACCTTTTAGGAAATCCTTATGCTGATGAATCTTATGAATACGCATGGATCAGCACATTGACTACAGGAGATACAGATCAAGATGGATACCGAGAGATAATTTTAGGAGGTACATTAGATACTCGTGCAATTCGAGAAGATGGATTTGTTCACATTTATGAATGTCAAGGTGGTACTTTCTATCAAGCATGGGAAGCACCTTCACAGCTTACAAAGTGGAACCCGGTTAATGTTTTGACTATCGATGACCAAGATTACGACGGTGCTGAAGAAATTATTATTGGACATAATAAAGGTTTTGATATATGGGAATGGATCGCTGGTTCAGATTCAAATTATCAAAAGGTTGAACATGTCACCAGCTCTCCGAACTATCCAATCATAGATATCGGTCAAATGAATTCTTCTGGAGATATGTGGATCTTAGCAAGAACAAATGCTCCAACTGATGAGATTGAAAAGCGATCAAAAAGTGATTTAACTCACGGAAAGGGTGCTTATAGCAATTATATATATCAAATCTTCTCATACTATGGTCGAAATTTCTGGAAAAAATTTGATAAATCAACCAGTATATGGAATTCGCCCCAATATGTATTAACTGATTTGACCTATGGTGATGGAACTTTTGAATTTGAATCAGAACCCGCTATAGCAACAATGGAAAACGGGGATATCTATGCCACTTGGCGATATGAGAATGCACTTGGTTATCCTGCGATATGGGTATCAAAATTCAATCTTGCTACTGAAATTTGGGGAACACCTTATTATGCGAGTTCTTCATTAATATCAAGTTCGATTAATTACCCTGATATTTTTGAATATGATAATGATAACATTGGTTTAATTTGTGTCTATGGGAGTTCGTCATTTAAGACTATTTATAATAAGACTATGCCCAAAATATTAGCTAGCTCTACTTATTGGAGTTACTTGGATTTCGAAGGTAGGACCAATTATAATATCCATTCTGCATCGATTACGACTCTTTCAGATGGATCCTATGCTATTGCCATGTCTGCTATTAATATTGCAATATCTAAACCTGATTTTGATATATGGGTATTAATGTTAAACAATTCCTTTGCATTTGATGAAGTATCTCCATATCATGCTACTAATTCCTATAATGATGAATTATTCCCAGATATTGACTATCTTCGCTCAGAAGATGAATCACTTGTTGTAATATATGAGAATTTAGGTGCATCATTTGAAGATAGAATTGGAATGGTAGCCAGTACTACAAGAGGACTCACTTGGAAAAGTCAACAAACCCTTAATACAATACCAAATAATTTAGAGAGAAAAGAGAACCTCCAGTTGGGATATGTAGAATGGGAATTGAATCCAAATGCAGCTCAATTATTCTTTTCTGCAACACATGTAAATATAACCCCTATAGCATTTGCACCAACTGTAATAGGATTGGATAGTGCTGGTTTCATGTATAATTTCGTATTTACAGCACCCGTATTTAAACATAAACCTGGAGATCATGAGTATCTATATGGATTTCCAATGTACGGAATTAACACCCAATCGGATTGGACTGGTAATTCATTGACCGAAGTAGTTGATTTGGATGTAGGAGATACAGACAATGATGGTAGAAGGGAAGTTGTAGCGGGATGGGATCATCAAGTAAGTATTTATGAATTAAAATCATCTGTGGATGAAGCTGGGTCTCAAATGATGAAATATGATGAATCCTGGCTATCAGAAACATTTGAAAATCCATTTACCGGTGTTACAGTTTATGATTCAAATGGGAATGGATGGGAAGAAATCGGAATTGCAACAGAGAGAGGCGATGTATATGTAATTGAATATCGAGCGACATCTGAGGGATTAACCCCTTTAACTGTATCTCAAGAGAGATGGGATATCGATATTGATACAAAAGCAGACCCTAGATGTATGTTTACTTATGATATTGACGATGATTCGTTTGATGAAATAATAATATGTGATGGCAATACCAGTAAAATTGTTGTGATTGATGATAATGGTTCTATTATTTGGAGTGATACATTTGGTACAGGATATACACGTGGGATGGGACTTTTTGACATAACTAATGATTCTCTTCCAGAAATTTTATTCGCTAAAGAAAATGGATACATATATGCAATCAATATTTTGACTGGAGTCGAGTTATGGAATTTTACTCTTGGAGCTGTTGGAGATATTGAGGCGATTGATGTTGGTGATATATCACTTAATGGAACTGTTGAAGTAGTGTTTGCCAACAATGTTGGAAATCTTACTGTACTTGATTATCAAGGGAATTTCCTATATGAACTGGATGGTACTCCACCTGGGGTTGTTACAATTTACTCAATTTCGCTTGGACATTTCTATGATAATGAATCTTTATCACTAGCTTATAGTGATTCATCTGGAGTACTTAGAATTGCAAATATAACAGATGGAACGATCTTATATGAAAGTGATGAAGATATAATTACAAATTCCAGAACCGATATAATCCCTTATGATTTTGACGGAAATGGTATTGAGGAAATTGTATTTGTTTATGATCGATTGAGAATTCTTGATGTAAATGAGAGTGCAATAATCTATAATTCAACTTATTATGGTACTTCAGTATCTCCTCATATTTTCATCGAAGATTTTGATGGTGATGATCAACCTGAAATTCTTGTATCAACTAAAGATAATGGAATCTATTTAGAGGACTTTACTTCAGGAATAACTCTATGGCATTATAGTCCTGATATTGGACTAACTTATGATATCTCTATCGGGAATTTTGGTGGTAGTGGGGCAATGGATGTAGCTGTTGTTGGCCGTGATGGGACTATGGTTGCCATAGATGGAAAATGTGGACTACCAATGTGGTTCAATGACACAACCTTTGCATTTAATGCTGTAGCAGGTGCTTGGTTAGGCGGTCCAAATTTAGATTCAATAATCGCTTATAGTGAAACTGGGGAGATTTATGTATTTGATCATTCATCTTTAATCGTTCCCCCAACAGAGGAGATGTATACAGAGCATAACCTTTATCTCGAATTTGAAACAGGAGAAACAAACATTGTAAATCTATGGGTGCATGATGTTTCAAATGATGGAAATGGAATAGATGAAATTCTAACTTATGATTATAATAAGGATTTGATTTTGTGGAATGCAACCACGGGAACTCAAATTTGGAAACAGAATTTCTCTGATGATGGAGTCCGAGATGTGAGATTTGGTAATTTAAATAATTTAGATTTTCTTGATCTTGCTGTTCGTACTAAAAATGGAGATATTTATTTACTTAAAGGTGAAAGTGGAGAAATAAGTAAAGTAATAAGCGCTCCCTCAAATTTTAGTCCTCGCGATTTTTATATAGGAGAATTTAATCAAGCAGAAATTAATGATGAAATTGTTGTGTTATATGAAAATAAAGCAGATGATAAGTCATATCTTGAATGGTTTAATTCTACAGGTGATGGAATGTATACAAGCAACTCTGAGCCGAAAACTGGGAACTATATGGCTGTTGGTTATTATTCTGGGCAATCTTCATTAGATGTGCTGTACGGAGGATATAATCAGATTGCTAGGATATATTATGGAGGTGATGGAACTTTATATGATGATTTTTCTGTAGGATATAATATTTATGGCATTATATCAGGAAACTTTAAGGACGATGTATATGAAGATTTTGCTTTAATAGATGCAAATTCTAATATTACGCTTGTTGATGGGGATACTATGACTGTAATTGCTATATTTGGATTTGATGATGGTAAGGTACGTGATTTTCAAGCTGCTGATATTTGGAATGATGATTCTATAGATGAACTGATTGTAAACCTCATTGATGAAGGTGTTATTGGGTATGAAAGTTCTGGAAATGAAGTATGGCGCTATGATGCTCCCTTGGTATTAGATAAAAGCGAATGTTTAATGAGTTTTAGTGATATGGGGAATGATGGAACTACTGATTTAATTTTTACAAATTACAATTATCTAAATATTATCAATGGTTCAACAGAGAAATTAAGTTGGCATTATGTGGGTGTTGAATCAAAAACCCGTATGCTTGTTGGGAGATTTACTGAAAGTGGAGTTCTAGATGTTGTATTTAAATCAGAAAATAGAATAATTATTGTTTCTGGAGCAGAAATTCCTCCAAATCCTCCAGATTCTCCAGATCCTCCATCTTCACAAGGTTCAGCCGTTTCAACATTGTTTGATCATTGGAGTTCTTCCAATATTCCAGTATATGCATATTATATTGGTTCAGTGATATTTCTCGTAATAATTCCATACTCAATAATCAAATCAAGGAAAAAAAAGAATTAGATATTGAGAAATATCGAATATAATCCTTGATGTTTTTTTTCTTTTATTCTATCGTTATAACGAATCCAAACATTCCTTTAAAGTTGGACGTTTATATTCTGGACTAATGACCTCGATCTCATACATTTTATTTAGAAATTCTTGAAACATATGCGCTGAAGCTCCCCAAATCTTGAAATTCTGGTTTAATTCTGGATCATTATAATCAAAACACAGCATTGAAAAATTATGATCTTTTGGGAATGGTATTTTATAGAAAAGATTTTCTGTTGCAATATATTCAATTGGGATTTTAACAAGTGCCGCGACCTCTTCTTTATTTATTTTAAATTTAAAATTTGGAGGAATTTCTAAAGACCTACAAAAACTCGTATGGTCCATCCTGTTAAGGTAGGTAAATCATCTAAATTTCCTATAATTTTAATATTTTCAGGAGAAACGCCTATTTCCTCATAGGTTTCCCGCAGTGCTGTATCCTTCAAACTATTATCAATTTTGGGATCAAATTTTCCTCCAGGAAAACTCATTTCACCAGTATGATGTTTTAATTTTGGAGACCTGCCCGTCATAAGTAGTTGGTAACTGGAAGAATTTATGGATGTAGCTTGAATTGGAAGAATTGGGATTAAAACTGCTGAATTTCTTAAATCCTTTGTCTCATATTGATATACTTTAAATTTCGCTAATTGTGTCTTGATTTCTGATACATCAAATTTTGACATTTTATTCATATAACTCTTAAAAAGATAGACAATAAAAAAAAATTATTATAATTTTCAGAAAAAAGTGGAAAAAACCTATTTAGAAGCGTTTTTGCCGAATTTTCCAAATAATTACAACACACGCAAGTGAAACGAATAGTACCATACTTGAAACCTGATATCCCATTATTGAAGAATCAAGCGCATCGGTTGAAATTATGGGAGGGATTTCATACTTCACTAAGAGAGATAACCAAGACTGAGAGTCACCTACTGCATCTACTTCTTCATCAAAAGGAAGAGTGTCTGCAGCCCCTATCCTTCCTGCTTCGGTGGAGAAAATCTTTAAACCGAATTCCCCGCCTTGTTCCAATTCGAGTTCAGCTAGTGGAATTTTAATTTCGACAAATTTCATGGCAAGATTAGAGGCAAAATCTACACCCGCGGATAAAGTTCGATTCGTTTGCCATTCTTCTCCTTCTTCATCATCATCTTCATTCAAAATGTATTGCATACCTGTGCTTATGTGATACTTGGATTCATCATTATCCGTTTCCAAATAGTAGATATAATCTGGTAGACCACTACCTGCCCAAGTAACATTTGGGTGTAATCCCGGATCCGACCTAATTCCTCCAGATTTTGTATCAATTGCAATACCATAATGAAGATTATCACCATTCCATCCAAACTTTCCTGTCGTAAATCCTATATACAAATATTTTTCATCGGTTGTGAGTAAAAGTTCATGAAGATCTAACGGACCAACGCCAGCATCACCTTTTCTATCCACATATTTCACACTTGGCCATGCATCTTCAAGAATTCCATCTATTTGAATCACATCGAGAGGAATCGTTTGAAGAATCGTAGACTCATTCATAGGTGGGTGTAAAGAAATTAACGGTGAACCTGTGGAATATATTGTATATCCTGAAGCTGGAGCTGTAATAGTTGCGTCTCCAGTTGAATCAACCTCCACTTTCGGCATTCGATCCATGAGATCCGAAATTGTTACATCTGCCCATTTTGTTGGAACTGTCACTGTCCGAGAATTAATCGGATCATCATTCATAATATATAATAAACCAGGATCACCATCACGTTGCATAACATATACATCCTCATCGGCAAAGAGTATCTCTGTATTTCCCTTGGCAAATTGATTATGGATCTCGACAAGAGTTTTAATTTCCTTATGTTGAAGAATGTCATAGAAATCATCCCAATATACCATCGGATAACCTTCATGGGTCAAGATATAAGCATAAGCTTTTGGATGCCAGTCGATTGGAATGTCAGCACCGAATCTAAGTCCTGTATCATGATTAACCACAAAAGTCACTGCTTGATCAGGACGAAATCCAAGAATTCCGGCTTCTACTAAATTTTGCATATCATACGTACCGTTTCCAAATGCCATATTTCGTAGTTCATACATTAAGGGAAAATCAAAAGTTGTAATGGTATTGTTTGTGCCGTCGAGATAATCGAGTTGATCTTGGATATTAAATTCATGACCAGTCCAATATTCCCCCACCGCCCAAGAATTGGTGAGATTGTTCATCCAGTCGCGAATGACATCGGGGTATATACCGATGAGCATATCAAATCGCCACCCATCAAATCCGATTTCATCTTGTAGCCATTGTCCCCATTTATACAACTCTTCTTGGACATAAGGGTGATGATGGCAGAGATCAGGATAAGTCCCCCATACTCCAGGATCGCTTTCTTCAATATCATTAGGATGAAAATGTGAGTAATTTCGTGGAAATAGCCCGCTGGCAACATTCATAAAATTAGTTTCGGTTGATTTACCAACGAAGGGATTCTCTTCAAGTTCCCCACCATTATTGTGATTTATCACAACATCCCCAATCGCTGAAATTCCATATTGATGCATTTCATCGATTAAAGCTTCTAATTCCAAACGCGATCCGTAGCGCGTTTCAATGCTGCCTTGTTGAAAAAATTCACCTAAATCATAATAATCATACGGTTCATAGCCACACCTCGCTATTCCTCCGTCATTCGTTTTTGTAAAAGGCGGTAACCAAAATGAATCAAAGCCAGCAGTTCCCAACAAGGGGACCTCATTTCTAACAATATTCCACCAAGTTCCATCGTCAATGACTTCCCAAAAATATCCTTGTAACATCACTTTCTGGCCGATTTCTTGTGTTTGGGGAGAATATTCCAAAGGAGAATTTTGAAACGGTGGGTATATAACTGGATAGGGTTGTGGTGAATTCTCTATTTGGGTCTGATTTCCTGAGTTCTCCTCATCGATGGTTGGAATTATTCCCCAAAAAACACCATTAAAGAAGAGGCATAGAATTATATAATTTAAATGTTTACGGCTGAATTTCATATCGGTTTTAAGTCAACTTATCTATAAATATATTTTGCTATTTCTATTCAATTATCTTGAGGAACATTTCTGTTTTTTGAACAACGCCCTAAAAACGAATTCTATTGGAATTTTTTTTAAATTTTTATTCAATTTCATTGGACAGGAATTAGCTAGGGCAGAGCAGAACAACTTGTTTATAATTATCTAGATTCGAAATTAGCTAGAATAAATATAAATCATCCAGAAATCCGCACAGAGATTCAGAATTGTTCCATTTAATTTCAGACAAATGTAAGAGATATAATTAAAACGATTTGGGAAGAAAATTTAACATTTATAAATCTCGAGATCTATTTTTGTCCAAAACACTTAAATCAATAAAAGTTCATAATAACAAATGAATATCTTTGGTATGTGGTAAAAATGAAAAATAACAGAATTTTTAGATCTTCCTCGTACATGGGTAGAGTGCTCTTATTTGGGATTCTATCTATGTTAATTGTAACGACGATTCCTTCTTTAGCAGAAAATCATAATAGTGAAGAAAATTCACCTTCTATCATCA
>JAUWOE010000040.1 GCA_030612265.1 Promethearchaeum sp. | reverse complement strand
AATGAGCATCTTTTTTAGAGAATGATGCCTAAAATGATTATAATGACTGGCAAATCCGCAATTATAAATAAAAAGGGAATGGTCACAATTCCCGCAAAATTAAGAAAAAAGCATGATCTCCGTGAAGGATCTGAAGTGGCTTTTGTAGAATTAGAAGGAGCTATTGTATTAATCCCAATTTTAGATTTTGAATCATTACGACCTTTTCTTCCAACGCGAAAGCAAATGGAAAAAATTTACGATGAATCACGTGAAATAGAACTAAAATTAGAAATGGGTGAATAAATGGAACAAATATGTTTAGATACTGGCGTACTTAGTATCATCTTATCAGAAAATCCAACTGAGGAGATAAAAAGGTTACAGAAAAATGCACACACCAATAAAGTAGAATGTCATATTTTAAGTCCAATGTTAGTTGAGACCTACTGGCATATTTGCAAACTAAAAGGTATTGAGATCGCAAAGATTGCAATTACATCTTTTGTTCGCAAATTTCCCCATGTGTTAGTTGATTTGGATGAAAATATCATATTGAAGGCTGGAATGGTAAAGTCTCAACACAGGGCAACACTATCATATAATGATTGTATTAGCATTGCTTATTGTTTAAATACCAAAATGGAATTTCATACCACCGAAAAAACCATCCGGAAAATCAAACAAAATACCTTAGAAAAATTAAAAATTGTTCAGTATAATTTTTAAATATAAATATAAGAAGATAAAAAAGTTCTAAGTTTTAAGTTCTGACCTAAATTCTCGCTAAATCTTGGTAGAGTCGTGGAATCAGTTTTTTGTATTTATTATTTTCAATATTTCCCAAGATATTTGCTGCAATTTTATTCAAAATCGCTCTGTATGTTGCTACACTCTCATCACGTCGAAGTAGTAAAGCGACGACGTAATTCTCAACTTCGACATATTTTTCTCCCAAACCAGAAAAGAATGATACAACTTTATTATTTTTTAATGTAAGTGAAGAAAATCCCGGGGTTAAAGAAGAATATCTGTGTGCAGAATAAATTTGAGTTAGAAGATTATTTGTTATTTTCAAATTCTCGGGAAATGAAGTAATTAACACAGGACCTATTTCATTATCCCACCTAAGAACTAATATGCCAACTGGAATGTAATGTCACCTACGGATGTAAATTGATTAGAAATGATTGATTATATTTTACTTTAAATTCTTTATCTTAAAAAATTTTAGTATAGATTCTTAATAGTAAAGTGAATTCTTAAACCAGAAATAAATAAGAAAAAAGAAATTCGATTTAGATTTTATGAAAAAAGGAATGAAAAAATATTTTTAGAAAGTAAAAAATTAATTCTTTTTGCCTTTGATTGGATATTTAAGGGTTACTTTACCGGATTCGGTCATCATGAAGAGATCGGCTTTAATGAATTGATTTACGTATTTTTGGGTGGTTACGCTAGGCACACCCAATGAATTTTTGAGTTCTTCAACGTTCATTTCACCAACATCATAAACCAAGAGAAAAGCTTTAAACATAGGCTCACGTTCGAACAGTGTCATTAATCTAGTGAAATTTTTTGAGATATCGAAATTATCTTCTTTGAATTTCTTTAAATCTGCATAAAATTCATCACTTTTCTCAAACTTATCCTTTATTTCAGAATAATCTTTTTGTAATTGATTGTATTTTTCCATATGTGCATCTAGTTTTTGTTTAATATCTTGAACTTGATTTAAAGCATTTTCCAATTGCTGTTTTGATTCTTTTGATTCAATATCTTTATCCAATACTTGTGATTCTAAATTTCTTATTTTATCCAAAAATTCTGTTTGATTTTTAAGAACTCCTTCTTGGAGTTCTGCTTTGATTTTTACGCGAGCTTCATCAGATGTCATACTTTTTTCTGTCAGTTCTTCTTGCATTTCTGTAATCTTTTTCTGATAATTATCCTCGGTTACCATGAATTCTTTTAACCGTTCTTGAACTTTTTTAGCAAACTCTATTTCCATATTATCAAAATTAGCTTTTTTATTATTCAAATCCGTTTTTAATTCATGAATATCTTTTTCCTTAAGCATCATCCGACCTTCATGCTCGGCAATTTTCGCTTTTAATTCACCGACCTGAGTAATATAAGTCTCTAAATTTCTTGATAATGGATCCATTTGAAATCGTAGATTTTTCAGTTCTGCCTCGTGTTCAGTAACAGTTCCATAAGCCATTTGAAGTTGGGAGTTTTTATCATTGATTTCAGCGCGCATTTCTCCCACCATTCTTTTTAGTTCTTCGACATCTGCAGGTAAATCATACATATTATGGATGCGACTATTTAAATCGTCTATAATTTTCTGCAGTTCTGCCATTTCATTTTTTTGTTTAATAATTAATTGCTTAAGTCGATCAATTTGAGCCTGTTTCTGAGCTACAGCCATTTCTTCATTCCCAATATTCGAGATAATATTCTCTAAGTCTCTATCTCCCATTTTTTTTCCTCTTTTTCCTCTTTAATTCCCATTTTATGTTTAACATTCTAATTTGAGATGTAAATTTTCAAATTATAAAGAATTTTTATGATTATATTAATTATTTTAACTTAATAATTCATATTTTTTATATATTCATTTATACAAAGGTAAAATTGACCTAAAAAATCATTCTTGAAAATATAAAAACATGGAGATCTATTCTTACTTAGGAACTTATTTTAGTTATTTTCACAACAGAAAACATAATAATTTCCATTATCTAAATCATTAGCATACAATCTATTATAATATCAAAAACACTGCAAAAAAAATTATTAATATTAATTAAAAGGAATTATAAAAAAATGGAAAAAAAAAAAAAATTGATTGGGAAGGAGTGGTCCACCAGATTTTTGATATGATTGGTACTGATACAGCAATTATCAATAAATATGGTATTGTTCTGGCTTCAAAAATCCCAAAATTAACCCCTGGTAGATTAATTTCCCCTGTTTTATGGGAATTAATTTTAAACAGGGAAAAACTCGCTTTAGAATTGGAAACTCAAAACATCAGTAATTTAGTTTTAGAATCAGATCAAGAAAATATAATTTTCACATTCGGAAAAAATGTATATTTCATGAGTAAAGTGCAAAAAACCGTTGATTTAAACCAGTATCTTCCCAGTATCAATAGGATCATTTTAACTTTAGATAAATCATCGGAAAAGAGAGTTAAAGCTGATTTTTCTCAATTAAATCTGCAAAAAGAATACGATAAGTTGATAGAAGAAAGTGAAACTGAAATGGAAAAAGATAGATTACCCGTTTTTAAAAAATTAATAAGATATATGACAAAAAAATAGAAAATGCAAAACTCACTTTTTTATCTCAAATTTTTTAGGCTAACTTACAATGTATTTATTAAAGTATATTAGATTCAATAAACAAATTTTGAGGAAAATAAAAATGCTACGACAAGTCTTTATCACTCTCGATGGAGAATCCATTTATAGACGTGAATTCGGAAAAGCTTTAGATAAGGAGGCATTTGAGCAAGTTTTTAAACATATCTCGAAAGAAACCTTAAATACAGTAACAGAAAATATTAAATACCATGACTATTTTAAATATCGAATCAGCTATCTCTCTGTTCCTGAAAAAAATATAATTTTTTTCTTTGTTTCTGACCTTTCCGATAAATTTAGCAGTGTAAAGAAAGAAATTCTTAAATGTAGAAAGGAATTTATAGATATGTTCGGTGAGATACTCGATGAAAAATTGGACGAAGATACATTTGAAGTTTTTGATCCTACAATTGAATTAATTCATAAAAACTTACGACCTAAAATCTCTCTGATTGGTTTCTCAGGTGTCGGAAAAACTACAATTACACGACTTATCACCGCAGGCGACATACCTATTGAACACATCCCAACAATCACCGGTGACATTGGAACTATTAAAATTGGAAAACTACACTTTCATCTCTGGGATTTTGCAGGCCAAGAACAGTTCAGTTTTCTCTGGAATAACTTTATAAAAGGATCTGATGCAGTTCTCCTTATTACGGATTCAACATTGGAAAATTGTGAGAAAAGTAAATATTTTATTGAATTAATTAAAAAAGAAGCTCCTATGGCCCATACAGCTGTCATTGGAAATAAACAAGATTTACCCGATGCTATGCCAATTATTGATATCGAGCGCCATCTAAATATGAAGTGTTATTCTATGATAGCGACGGATCCTAACAATAGAGATAAAATGATTACGATTATCGGAGATATTTTAGAAATGTCGGGCGAGATCTCGCCACTTCTTAAACCTTTAATTGATCGTGATAAGAAGATGCTAGAAGCCGAGGGAGCGCTAGAAAGGGGTGATTTTGAATTAGGTATGAAGGTTTTTGAAGAGCTTGCAGATTTAAGTCTTGATTTGGGTGATGATCGTGTAAGCCAAGATTTTCACGAGAAAGCTCAAAAGATTCGTAATATTTTAAAGAAAACTCAAACCGAGGTTTCGCAATCACCTGTTCGACAACCTCCTATGCCATCTGTTCAGCAACCTTCCATCACATCTGCTCAAACTCCTCCCAAACCTCCAAGCCAAGAGTTGGATCAGTTAGGGTTAATGTTGCAAAAGTTGCAAAGTAAAACCGAACAACCGAATATTCCTACACCCCCTTCAACTATCGGAGTGTCCGAATCAATTTTAAATAATCAAACCTCCAAAATTGAATCTACACCATCATCGAAACCTTTAGTCTCCAACAAACCCATATTAGTAGAACCAAAAACCACGGCGTCGGAGCCAAAAATAACTGCTGAAAATGTCAGAACCGAGTTAAAAATAAAAATTGCTAGTGTTAACAAGACTTTGCTAGATATGGAGATGCAGAACATAATTGGGGAGTTATCAGATGAAGATTTCGAAAATAAGAGTCAAAAATTGGAATCAGTAAAGAGTAGATTAGAAGACCAGTTAAACGAGATTAAAGATTTTTAGAAGTTTATTATTACAAAATTTTTTTTTTAAAATGATTTATTTTGTGAAAATTCCATTATTTCTTCCATACTTTGAAATTTTTCTATCCTAAGATAATTTCATATAAAAAGGATTCGGAGAAAACTTTAAGTGTTTTTGAAACAAAATAAAATCCGAAGGAGAATACTCTCATGAATCACAAAAATTCTTCTATAAATTCTGGTGTAAAAATAATTGCACTTTTTATAATACTGGCTTTATTTATGCCTATGTTTGTACACCAAGTTCCCGATTCAAGTGTCGGGGTTAACGATGAAACAAGTAGGAAAATCACCCCTAATTTTGTTTCTCCCGTTTCTGATAATTCTTTGGATTATCGAAAAATTGATGGACCACTATCAAAATGGGTAGAAACTAAAATATTATCTGATAATATTAATCTAATCGATAATAAAGCATCGATTATGTTAATGATCAGCGGAGATGATTATACCCTTGGGGGAAAAATTGAACCTTATGGCGTTGTACCTTTTGCAGCCGGAACTTCATGGGTCCAAGCAACAATTGATGATTTGAAATCCCTTACTGAAATAATAAATATGCCTAATGTGCTTAAAATCGAAGCAGATATGACAAAATCTAGTCCTCAGAAAATTTCATCAATTGATGATTTAAAACAAATAGAATCGGATATTGAAAATTTTGTGGCACCTGAATTTCCTATGGATTGGGTTATAAACAATACGCGAGATATTTTAGGTGTTCCTGATGTCTGGGATTTGGGATACGATGGAAATGGTGTAACTGTTCAAGTTCATGATACAGGGCTTGATTTCGGTCATACCGTATATAAGAACACAATGGCTTTGGATTCAAATAATATTCCAATGTCTTTCGATGCAGCCGGACGTTTAAGTTTAACCAGTTTATACAGTGGTTTTGCTTCCTTACATGCTGATGGAAGTGGAATGATTCAATTACCAGCAACAACATATGATAATTTGTTGATGTATCTTCCAGATCTTGGAGCGGAATATCCATGGTCTGCATTAGGAATGCCAGAATTACCTGCTTTTAATGTTACAGGTCTTCCGGGTGATGTAACTGGTTATACTTTTGGTATTAGTGCAATCCATAATGGTGGTTGGTTGGAATTAGTTCCTTTCCTTGAAGCAGATAGTGATGATAATGGAGATTATGATACATTATATGTTGATTATGAGACTGGTTGGTTAATGACTCAGTATTTCTTTGGAGAGATTACATTAGATGAATATGAAGCTTTATTAGATCCTGATTTCTCAGTACAAGCAGCTCATAAAAATGATTTAAACCAAGAATTATCCAAAGATGTTTTAGATCCTAGAGTTAATTTTACTGATCTCACAGCTGGTTTTGGTCAATACGATGGATATACAGACATCTCGATCGGTTCTTTAGCAAATGTTTATGATATTAAAAATTATTCTGGAAATGCAATTCCAATAGTAACTGGAATAGATCCTGCTGGAGAAGTTTTAGGTCATCTATGGGATACGGGTGGTCACGGAACTGGATGTGCTGGTTATATTAATGCTCAACCAACTGAATACACTTTATTAGATCAACCAGATTATCCTGATTCGACAATGTATAATATTTCTGGAATGGCTCCGGGTGCAAAAGTATTGTCAACTCCAGGTTTATCACAGAGTGCAACCTTTTATGGATGGCTTTGGGGTGCTGGATTCGAACCTGATGAAAACATGACTTGGAGTTTTAATTCTGCTTCTGAACATATTGTTAATATGAGTTCAAACAGTTGGGGTTATTCTTATATGCACATCGGAGGTGTTGCCATGGGTTGGGATTTTGAGACAATGTTCATTGATTTGTTATCCGCTCCTGGTTATTTAGATCCTGCTTATCCTGGTGTATTATATTTAACCTCTTCAGGAAACGGAGGACCTGGTCTGGGTTCAAGTAAGCAACCTGGTCAATCTATGGCTGCTTTAACTATTGGTGCATCAACTACTAATTTTTGGCGAAATTCAACTGGATATAACGCTTCAGCTCAAGGTTATGATCAAGTAATTGGTTGGAGTGATAACGGTCCAACAACAATTGGATATCCGAAATTAGATGTTGTAGCTCCGGGTGCGTTTGATTTTAGCTTAGTTCCTGTGGTTGTAGGAGGAGATAATTATTGGAATGATTATTATTTCTTCGATGTATTTGGTGGAACTTCTGCATCATGTCCTGTTGTTGCAGGTGCTGCTGCTCTTTTCTATGAAGCTTGGGCTATTAATGTAGGTACTCAATTAGCTCCTGGAGAAGCAAAATCAATTCTAAAAAGCACATCTAAGGATTTAGGATACGATGTGTATATGCAAGGAAATGGACGTATCGATGCGAAACGTGCCGTTGATTATGCAGAGGGAGCTGCAGATGTATTGATGGCTTCAAATGATGAATCTTATGCAACGGGTGCTGAAAGATATGAAATCGCATTCTATAAATATTTCAACATAACTGAAATAGATGGATTAGCTGCAGGTTCCAATGAATTTCCTGGATTTACCGAATCGATTTATGATAACGGAATTTATGGTGGTTCATTACTTCCTGGTGAAAGTTATATTGGTAATTTCACTGTTGAAGGGAATTTTGTAAGTGCTGATTTTGAAGATTTTACATTTGAAACAACATACTCGGCTGTAAATTCATCAACTGAATTACATACAATGGGTAACTATACTGCATTTAAACTCAGAGATCTATTTGATTATACTCAAGTACAATCCGCCGATTATTTCCAGATAACTATGGCACAGACTCCAGAAGATGCTGAAGAATATCGAGATGAAGATAATAGACCAGCTACTATGTATATCTCCAGTTTAGAGAGTAATATTTCAGGAGAAGAAGATTGGAGTTTCCATAATTACGCATACGGAGAAAATAATTTCCATACTTTATTCCTACCAACCGGTTTCATTCAAGATGGAGAAGCTGAAGTGTATGTTAGAGTACGAGATTATAATTATCAAGGTAATATAACAGATTGGACAGGAAAAGATTTCATGTTATCAGTTCGAGCATTTACTAGAGTAGATGATGTAGCTGTTGTAGTTACTGATGATGGTGGTGGAGATTTCCATGCAACTATTACCGTTCCTGGTGCAGCTATTGGTGGAATGTATGAAGGTTATATAAAAATTAACAGTTCAGACACAGATCCTCTCTTAATTCCTTACGGATATAGTGTTCTCACTAAAGTTAGCGATATTAAAGAAAATGGATGGACTACAATTGAAGGTATTACAAATAGACCCAATGATAATGCTGTTTATGGTAGTGCAGATTGGAGTTGGAGACCTGAAACGGGTGATTGGCGATTCTATGATTTTATATTGAATTACACAAATATAGAAGATGTCAAGTCATTATTAGTTGATGTGAATTGGACTCTTCCAGGAACTGAATTAAATGTCTGGATAGTCGATCATGAAGGAGTTATTGTCGGTGAAACTGATTATATTACATCAGCTGGCCAATATATTTCGGATATTAACGCCCCACCCACTCATCAAAAATTGCTCTTAGAAATGAGACAATATTCTGGAATTGATCCTGTAATTGGAGATGTTACAGAAATGTGGCAAGGAATTACATCCGGTTATGGATTTGATCAATTTACCATAGTTATTCATGCAAATACAATGAATGTAACTGCTGCAACACTTCCAATCGAAGAATTCAGCATAAATTTAGCATGGATTAATACGAATATAACCGAATTTGAAGTACCTACTGTGACTTATTCAACTCCTGAAGATCTTATTGTTGATGGGGTTTACATAACTGAACAAAGTATCACAGCAACTTGGTCAGATGTTTCGGATAATCCTGTAGATGAATTTATCAATAGCATTTATCCTGCCTATTTCACTGTTTCACCAGGAATCGTTTTTGAACACAGTCAAACCCTTCAACCAGAAGAACTTGTTCCATATGGTGCATCAATGGTTCCAGAATATACTCATGATGTATTTATTGCTGCTGGACAATTCGTGTCTGGTGATTTAACATGGGATGATTCAGCTGTAGATTTCGACTTGTTGCTTATGCCCGCAGGTGTTCCATATACATTTGATAATGATATCTTTGGAGCTATGGGTGGTTCATCCAGTTATGGAGAACATTTCGAAGGTATTGTAGAGGAAAGTGGACAGTATACTATTGTTGTAGAATATTATGATGGACCTGGATTAGAAACAACATTTGATTTAATATTTTCTGCAATGGATGAACCGGTAATAGATATTGCAGGTACTCCTGGATCAGCTTTAACATTCGATTTTGCAACCGCGGGTGCGACCGAGGGATTCTACACTGTTATGACATCAACATTGGGTTGGAACTTTGAAAGGAATAGCATGACTTCAGTGATATTCGATGTTACTGGTCCTGCTTTTACACAAACTCCCGATAGTACCTATAACTTAACAGTTGGTAAACAAATGCAATTAGTTTGGGAATTTGAAGAATCTTTTGGAGGTAATTATGATCTAAAATTAGACGGTGCAGCATATTTAGATTATTCAGGACCTTTCACTAGTGAACGTATTAGCTTTTACTACCAAGGGGAAACTATCGGTGAATATGTTTTCACAGTGGATTTAAGTGATTCAATGGGCCATACTGCAACAAACACTGTTACAATTAATGTCGTAGAAGAAGAAGAGGACAAACCCAAGATTAGCGGATTCTCAATCGGTTTCCTGATGGTAGCAGCAATTTCGACCATTTTATATGTTGTTAAGAAGCGTCGTCGATCATAAATTTCTGATCACTTCTTGACTTTTTTTTTCTTTTAATTTTTTTTTTTAATTATCTCATTTTTTAAAATTTTCATTAACTCAATTATATTTATTACTTTGAACGAAAAATTTAATGAAAAAATTAATAATTATTTCTTCTACTTCACTCTTTCCATTTGATATTAGAAATGTAAATAAGTAAATGTTTGAATCATAAAGAAATAATCAAAAAAGGCTAAAATTGTAAAATTCTTAAACAATTTATAAATTATTGGGTTGATAATGATTATTGCGATTAATCCTATATAGAGTTCAGGTAAAAATTGATGTAAAAATATTTCCGGAACCAACATTGGAATATATATCAACAATTGAATACCAATACTTTTTAGATTTTCATATTTTGAACCCAAATATCTAAGGTGAGCAAAATCAAATGCAAATAAATTTACATAATAAAAAAACGGGAGCATTATTATAATATTTCTCATATTTATAGAAGGTGCAATCAATCCAAGAAAATCTCTTGATAGTAAAGATAAAAATAATATATATGTGAAAAACATTTCGGTGCTTATTAAAAATCCTTTGAGTGTATGGGTAACTGTATAATCTCCAATTTTCTTTAGTTTTTTCTTTTTAAGAACATAGTAATTTGCCATTATGAAAACAAATAAAAATAATTCTATAAAAGCAAATCTAAAAAACTCATCAAATATAATAAATGTTGGATTAGAGAAGTAATTTACAAATATTAAACTAAATTCTGACAAATAAGATAGATTAGATGTCCAATTTTGTCCTAATAATAATTTAAAAATTAAAGAACTTAACCAAATAACTGAAATATACTTAATTAAAGTAAGAATATAATCATGACTGCTCATATTTTGAATAATTTCCTTGTGTTCTTGGAAATAATCATTATCATTTTTCTTTTTTCGAATTAATTTTTGGTCTTTAACAGAAACCTCTTTATAAATTTGCCAAATGGTTTCGTGATGGTTTGAGTATTTTTGACTTTTGGTTTTTTCTTCTAAATTTCTATTTTCTTCTTTCACTGGATAATTTTTTTTTTTTTTATTCTCCATCCATTTATCTGAAAATATTGTATATAATCCTGAAAAATAATTTAAAATTCTTTTTATTAAAAAATCTTGATAGGACAGAATCCATATTAAAATCCCAAAAATAATATAGGCAAGAAAACATTCAATAGCTAGAAATATTATTGAGATTTGGGAAAAACTAACCATTTCTTGTTTTATTAAAAGTGATTTACTCATGGAATATTCATATATTGGATCCAATGCCTGATTGAGCCAAGTAATTTCTTTACTTATTGCTGATGGGTCAAATAAAGTCGAAGCATGAGAAAGATAAGACGAAGTTAAAAACACCTCTCTAGCAGTTCCATCTGAAAAATTCCCGAATAATTGTTCCGATTGGCTAAATTGAAAATTTGTTAAATTATTTAAAAATTCTTCAGTATCAAGTTCTGTCCGTTCGTCATTTCTATCTAATGTGAATAAAACATTGTTGGGTTTGCTTGTACCCATTGAAAATGAAAAATCAATGCTCTGATTCATTATTCTAGACATTAAAGAAAAGTATTCCCAATCAGCAAAATTTCCACAAATTACAGCATTAATATAATCATCGCGTAAAGTCCCAAAAAGTAAAGCATATAATCCACCACGAGAATGCCCTAAAATACTTATTTGATCTTTATTAACATCTGATCGAGTAAGTAGATATTCAAGTGTTTCATTTAATTGATTAAGTGTTGGAAATATTGAATAAGGCTGAAGATCTACTTGAATTGCCATATAACCATTTTTTAATAACGCCTTGATAATGAAATTCATCGATTCTTCCTTAACAGTATCCCCATAAAGAAGTATGCAAACTGGAAATTGAGTTTTATTACTGTCGTTAGGTTTTATTACATTAATTTCAAAATCAATGTTGTGATCATTTCGTACATGTCGCGAGTATATTGCATTTAACTGGACTTTTTCTATATCTCTATTTTCATATAATTCATTTTGATATAATTCTATAGATGAAAAAAATAAAATTATACAAAAAACTAATAGACTTACCTTTTTAAAATTGGGATTCTTCAAAATTTCTCTAGATTTTTTTTTCCAATCGATCTTTCTATTATTTTCTTTCATTGGTTATTCCTTATGCTTTTAATTTCATTAAAATCAGAAAGACTGAATTTATTAATTATTTCTAGTGAATTTATTGATGTTTTTTTATCGATTGGATTCTTAACAATTATATTTTCACGAATTAAATCATCAAAAGAAATTATACTATAGACTTTATCATCAGATTCTTCACCAGATTCTTTATCAGATTCTTCATTATTTTCTGATTTTTCTATACTTTTTTCTTCTATTTTTCTTTTTAGTAAATCAGGATTAGAGATACCAGTATTTTTTTCAATTATTTTTTCTATTTGCATTTTATTAAATAAGAAACATTCAAGTAAATCATCATAAATCATTATAGGCACAAACGCTTTTCTTTGGATCTTATCTGTTCCTAATATTTGATAATCGTATTCTAAGATATCAGGATAGTATTGTTCGCGTTTAATTTTATACATTCTTTTCTCTATTAATTTTTTATTATAATAAATATCAATTCTATTCGATTCTAATCTTTCATTACAATAATCAATTACGCTGTTACAATATTTAAGTAATGCTCCTAATTCGTCATTAGTTTCTTTGTATAATTTGAAAGAGTTTAGATAAGTTTCTAGCAGGAATTCAATATCATGATAATAACTAGGTATTTTTGCCTCAGATTTTACTGATTTATCCCACCATCTCTCAAGAGTTTTCTGCTCTAGTCTCCTAAATGTGATTTCTTGATAAACTTGCTTTGAATAAAATATAATATTATGAAGGAAAGAAAAATACAATTTCTTGTAATCGTAAGTGTAAAAATCTTGCTCAATTTTTACTGAAATTCTTTTTTTGGGTAATATAAAATTCGTAGGATATCCATTTGAAACCATATCAATACGAGAAGGCATAGGTAAAATGGGGTTTGGAAAATTATTTGAAATTACATCAATAAAAAAAATCATAGGCGCTCCATCTGATCTTTTGAAATTTATTTTTGTGGGTATTTTTTTAAAATTTCGCGAAAACATTTAGTATCGACCTAATAATTTAGTAAAAAAAAAAAAGAAAAAACCTAATTATATTTCCAGCACCATACATGATGAGTTTCTGAAATAATGATTTCATGTGGACTTTCTTTATTGCATTCAGGCAACATCTTTTCTTGACAACGTGGGTGGAAAGAGCAACCAGTTGGTGGATTTGAAGGTGACGGAATTTCTCCTTCTAGAATAATCTTTTTCTGTTTTTCAGCCTCACTCACTGCGGGTCTTGCTGATAAAAGCGCTCTTGTATATGGGTGTTGCGTATTATAAAATATGTCGTCAATTGTTCCTGTTTCAACAAATAATCCCAAATACATTACACCAATACGGTGGCCAATGTGATGAATTACACTTAAATCGTGTGTGATAAAGATAAACGCTAGATGGAATTTCCTTTGAAGATCTTGTAAAAGATTCAATATTTGCGCTTGAACCGATACATCTAATGCTGATGTAGGTTCATCTAAACAAATTACATCTGGGTCACATGCTAACGCTCTAGCAATTACAATTCTCTGTTTTTGCCCACCTGAAAATTCATGTGGAAATCGATCCAAATGTTCTGCCTTTAAAGAAACCTGTAGCATTAAATTTAATACCCTTCTTCTAATTAGTGTGTTATCTCGCATACCCCTCAAATTTCGTAGTGGTTCGCCGATAATATCAACAATTTTTTTTCGTGGGTTGAGTGAAGCATCCGGATCTTGGAAAACCATTTGAACTTTCTGCCTAACATATTTATTTTTTTTCAATAAATTGTCAATTCTAACATCTTTATAATAAATTTCTCCCTTCGATGACTCTACTAAGTTCAAAATTGTTTTAGCGATAGTAGTTTTTCCACAACCAGACTCTCCAACAATACCTAAAGTTTCATTTGGAAAAACTTTAAAAGATATATCGCGAACTGCTTGCACAGTTGCAATTCTTCTCATAAAGATACCACCGTAAATTGGATAATCTACGGCTAAATGATTCACTGTTAATAAAGCACCTTCATAAGCCTCTTCTTCTAATCTAATATCTTCACCATTCTCAACTGCTTGACTATGACTCATAATACATCCTCCTGTTTTTCTTCTTCAGTTAATTTACGATATTCCTCGCCAGATTTATCCTTATTGAAGAGATGGCACGCTACTTGAACTTTATTAGGCATTTCATGTAATTCAGGTCGAATTTTCTTACATATCACCATTGCATGATCACATCTTGGGTGAAATCTACACCCGGATGGAGGAAATATTAAATTTGGAACCATCCCTGGAATTATTGTTAGTTCTTGTGCACGAGATTCGCGGGTAACTCGAGGAATTGATGTCATCAATCCTTGAGTATAAGGATGTTGAGGATTTTTAAATATATTTTGAACTGTTCCATATTCTACAATATTACCTGAGTACATAACAGCAACCCTATCACATAATTCATAAATAACACCTAATGAATGTGTTATAAAAAGAACTGAGTTTTTCAATTTTCTTTTTAATTCACGAATCATATCCAAAATCTGTGCTTGAATTGTAACATCCAAAGCAGTAGTTGGCTCATCACAGATTAATAATTTTGCATTACATGCGAGACCCATACTAATCATAATTCGTTGTCTCATACCTCCTGATAATTCATGAGGATAACGATTGACAATTGTTTCTGCATTTGGAAGCCCAATTCGATCTAAAAGTGCTGCTGCTTCACGTCTTGCAATGTCATTTATTGTAATTCTGAATTTGATCTGTTGCTTTATTGCATTTATTTGGTTTTTAAGAGTTTCAGCACCTTCAGGTGAACAAGTTTTTAATTCCTTCTTCATCCTTTTTAGATTTTCTTTCAATTTTGAATTTTTTTCTTTTGCTTTTTGTAATTCATCTTTTAGAAATTCCATTTGATGTAACAAATAAACTTCTGACACTTGGTCTCCAACCTTTAAAACTGGATTTAAAGAGTTCATAGGGTCTTGAAACATCATTGTCATTATGTTTCCTCGTAATTTTAACATTTCTTCGTTAGTTTTTTCAACAATATCAATTCCATCGAAGAAAATCTCACCGCTAACTATTTCTCCTGGAGATCTAATAAGTTTTAATAGTGATAAAGCAGTAACAGATTTACCACAACCAGTTTCTCCAACTAAACCTAATATTTCATCATGATTTATTGTAAAAGAAACACCATCTACAGCTTTTACAATACCTTCTTGTGTAAAAAAGTATGTGTGTAGATCTTTTACAATAAGCAATGGTTTAACATCATTTTTAGTCATTTTTTGAGAAGCACCTGAAATATCAAGATTATTAAAAGTTTTACTCATATCTTTCACATTTTTCATTTTAATTTTTTCTTTTTTTAATTTTTCTCTTGTAATCGGGGATCTAAAGCATCTCTTAATCCATCACCTAAAAGCATAAATCCTAATACTGCTAATAGTATAGCAAATCCCGGCCAAAATGCTGCCCAAGGTGCATATTCGATTTGTCTTTGAGCAATATTAATATCTGTACCCCATTCTACTAATCTAGGATCTCCAAAACCCAAGAAACTTAAACCTGCTAAACTTAGGATAATACCACCTATATCAAATGTAACTGCTACAATTACAGGAGTTATACAATTTGGTAATATATGTGTAAACATAATCCTCCAATCTCGCGATCCTGATACTTTTGCTGCTTCAACGTACGTCCTCGATTTTTCTTGTAAAGCTGTTCCTCGAATCAATCGCGCATATCCTACAATTCCCAAAATCCCATAAATCAACATTATGTAAGACATATTGCTTCCATAAATACTCACTATGATTATAATCATAACTAATCCCGGGAATGCCATTATAATATCTACTAATCTCATAATGATACTATCAAGGATCCCACCATAATAAGCAGAGATAATACCTACTATTACACCAAACACACTACTTATTACAATTGCAACCAATCCGATACTTAATGAAGCTCTTGCACCCCAAACTAACCTTCCTAAAACATCTCTCCCAAATTTGGTTGTCCCAAATAAGTGTAGGGCCGAAGGAGGTAAATAATCTGCTGAGTTTGGATCTTTCACAGCCACTAATCTGAAAGCATATGGGGATAACCATGGAGCAAAAAATGCCCAAGTTGCCACTAACAAAACAACAACTATCCCTACTTTAGTGAGCGGATTATTTAATTTAGTATAAAATTTTCTTTTACTTTTCAAGCGATTATATAAAAAATCACGCTTTTCTAATTCTTCGTCTTTTTTACCTGGAACAACGAGAAATTTGTTGTAAGTGGTTAAAATTTCGTTAAATTGATTTTCAAATCCCTCTGGTCTGTAATATTTTTGTTTAATTTCAATTTTTGACATATTTTATTCTCAACTCCTCCAATTAATATCTTATTCGGGGATCAACAATCCCATACATTAAATCTATTACTAAATTAGCGGTGACAAAAATAATTGTCATTATAAATACTGATGCGTTTATTATATCATAATCGACACCATTTATTGCAGCTACAACTAACCATCCCATTCCATGGAGGGTAAAAGTTGTTTCAGTTAAAACTGCTCCACCCAATAATCCTGCAAAACTTAAACCAACAACAGTTATTGTTGGAATTAAAGCATTTCTAAAAGCGTGTTTACGAATAACATCTCTTTCTTTGCAACCTTTTGCACGTGCAGTACGAACGTAATCTAATTCAAGTACTTCGAGCATACTTGATCGAGTTTGTCTTGTAATTCCTGCTATGAAAACAAAAGCTAAACAAAATACAGGCATAATAAGATGTAGTATAGTATCCCAAAAGTAATCTAATTTTCCCAGTAACAAAGAATCTAATAATCTTAAACCCGTAATTATTTCTAAATCTTCCAACGATGCACTAAAATACCGACCAGCAGGTAACCAACCAAAATTAAAAGCAAATATATATTGGAGTAATAATCCTAACCAAAAGATTGGAATAGCAACTCCCGATAAAGCAATAAATCTGATTACTGTATCTTTTAGTTTATTTCTGTTAACTGCAGAGATTATCCCAACATTTACTCCAACAACAGTTGCAAGTGTCATTGAAAGGATTGTAATCTCGAATGTTCTAGGAAAAGCTTTTCCTATTAAATAGGCAACTGTAGCACCTCGGTGAACTGATAGAGATTCTCCCCAATCACCACTAAATAGGTTTCTAAGATATTTAACAAACTGCACTAACACAGGTTGATTAAAACCATATCTTTCTTCTAGTTTTGCAATATATTGAGCTTGGGATTCTCCCCTGAGCTCGCCTGCAGCAGATAATACTGGGCTCCCCGGTAGAGCACGTGTCATAACAAAAGTTATTAATAAAACCCCAAAAAGAATTGGGATTAATGCTAAAAATCTACGGATAGTATATTTTAGAAGACTCATATTTTTTTCCTACATTTTTTATTTTTTATTATTATTTTTGAAAACAATTTTATATATTATGTTCTCTCTCATATTTCCTAATTCTCAACCAGCCGCCAAAAACCCCAGCTAACCCATAGAAGAACGTCAAAACTATGATATTTAGATATCCGTGCCATGATGTAAAATACCAAAAAATTACAGAGAAAATTAAGGCACCATAATTAATTGAATACCAAATCCAAGATGTAACAATGATAAAAGGCACCATTAAGAGATTATTTTTTATTGAATATACCAAAAAATCTTCACGATAGGCTTGAATTATTCCAATTCCTATAAATATAAATAATGATGTCCAAGCGGGAATTTGGTAAATGAAATTTGCCCATGTCGGTAAAAAGAAATTATCTAAACCAATTTTGTCTGTGCTTACAAATGCAGTATAAACAAATAGTAATTTATTACCTGGGTCCTTTTGATGAGCGGGATTTCCAGTATTGCAAATGAAACCAAAAAAGAAAAAATATAACAGCATAAATCCAATGAAGAAATGTTCTCCTTTAGACCATTGGATTTTTCTTTTTTTCTTTTTTACTGGTTCTAATATCAGATTTTTTTCAGAAGTGTTTTCTTCAATTATATTAGATGACATATATTTTCTACTCATTTCTATTTAATTTAGAAAATTCATATACACCAAATACCACTTTAATTTTAAAGATTTTTATATAATTCATTTGTAAAAAAAACTAGCATTTATTATTCACTTTACAACTAAATCCAATTTAGTAATATTCATTATAGTAATTGTAATACATAAACTACTAATTGACATCATTTTAAAAATTCATAATATTTTATAGGAAAATTTCCTGATTAGATCCAATTTTCTTGTTTAATTTAACCAAAATATCAATAATGGTGATGAGAGGTATGTAAGATTTAAAAAAACCTTATAAATAATTAAAATCTAATTAAATTACAAAATTCTAAATTAGATTATTCAACAACGGTCCAATATTTTAACGAATTGATGAATAAATTCTCTGTTTAAAATTTTCGTTTTTATTATAAATTAGCTTTTAAATTTAACAAATAAGTTTAAGGAACAAAATTTTTCTCTTTAATTCAAATATTAACACCAAAAAATAGCAATATTTATATATAGAATAATTCTAATATTTTACTTGTTCTCATAATTTTATTAAGAAATCGTAATTTTTTTAAGAAAATTAAATAAATTGAGAACTATGTGATTAAAATGAAAAAATATTCAGTTATTAGCATAATAGGTATCTTGACACTTAGCTTCTTGGTATTTAGTGTTCCAACAGGAATTGCAGCACCACTAGAAGAAGGTAGCTCTGATGATACTTTATTAGTAGGTACAACAAGCTTTGGATCTGATCTTGATCCTCAAAATGCTTGGGATAGTGCATCTTTTGACATTATCGACCAGGTAAGTGAAGCATTGTTTGCCTATGATCTTGGAGATAAATATTTGAGAATTGTCCCAAGATTAGCCGCAGATTGTGGTGAATGGAGTGATGACAATTTAGAATTTACCGTTTCCCTCCGTGAAGGTGTTACCTTCCACAACGGAAAGCCATTTGATGCAGATGCAGTTAAAGCTTCATTTGACAGATTAAATCATTTAGTAGAACTTGGAGAACTCCAAACTGCTGAATTATACGAACCAATCGATACCGATGGAGATGGTTATGGTGAATTGGTTATTGGTGAAACAGTTGTAGTTAGTGAATTTGTCGTTAAATTCGTATTGAATTATGAATTCGTTCCATTCATTCCACTATTGTGCTTTGGTGGTTCAATGATCGTTGATGCCTCAGTAATGCCAGAAGATACTATTTTAACTCCTGAAGACGATTTAATTGGAACAGGTCCTTACAAATTCATGGGTAATGACGGTGAAAAAGTTGATTTTGAATTTTATGAAGATTATTACCATGGAGTTCCTTCAGTAAAGAAACTCTCATTTGTTATGTATCAAACCTCATCAGCAATTTCCACAGCATTATTAGCTGGAGATATTCACATGGGTGGTTATGATCCAGATTTCTTAATCAGTTTTTACAATTCAGAAATTTTGACTGTTGAACCACCAAAAGCAGGTTCTATCATAACATACATGGGTATGAACAACATATTAATTGACAAACCTATGAGACAAGCAATCAGTTATGCAATGGATTATGAATATATAATCGCCAGCATTTACAGAAATTTAATTGTAAGAATGACTTCTGTAGTCCCACCAGGTATTGCATTCCACAAACCACAAGAGGTTGCAACCTATGATGTTGAGGCAGCTCGAGCAATCATAATCGCAGAAGGTTTATCACAAGGTTTAGATGCTGATTCAGAAGATGATGAATGGGTAGATCTTGCCGAAAGCGGAAATCCTGTTGCATACTACAATTATACATACAACTTAGGAAATGTCATTCGAGAAGATATCGGAGTTGAAACACAATATGATTTATCACTTATCGGTATTGAAGTTGAATTAACAGGTGTTACCTGGATTGAATTCTTGTATAAATTGTTCTACTATCCATATGAATTGAATTTATACTTAATCGGATGGATGCCAGATTACAACGATCCAAGCAACTATATCAACCCACTATTTTCAAACACATCAATGTCAAACAGTGCACAAGTCAATGATCCATGGCTCATGGATAAAATGACTGAAGGATTATCTGAATTTGATGATGAACTTCGACAAGAATTATACTACGACATTCAAGAATATATTGCAACTGATTTAATGCCATGGGTATTTATCGGTTTCAACAATGGTGTTTCAGTTCATTCAACCGATGTTACAGATCTCCAAAGAAATGCAATGGGCTACTTCTATGTATTCCCATTAACATGGTATGGTGATGAAGCAGAATGGGATGAAGAAGTATGGTGTAACACTGGTAGTGCTCTTCCAAATGCAACTGATTTAGAACGCACAAGCCCTGGAATCCCAGGATACAGCGCTATTGTAATGTTAGGTGTTGCTGTACCAACTATTATAGCAATCATCAAGAAAAAACAAAAATAATTTGTTGAAAATTATTTAACGTTTAAATGAAATCTTTATGATTTCATTTTTTTTTATTTTTTTTTATTTTTATTTTCATTATTCCTTGACTAAAGATATTTTTTTCGGATAATTTAAATTTTTGTCGGTTCTAATCGAAGCTTTTATCTTCGATAAATTCTTCGCAAAATTATGGACTTTGAACG
>JAUWOE010000286.1 GCA_030612265.1 Promethearchaeum sp. | reverse complement strand
ATGCTTAGAAATTTCTTTGGAAGCTGGTTTGATATTGAAGGTAAAAAACAAACAGGATATTATTTAGGGCATGAAATCGTGAAATCTTGGGAAAAAGAATTAGATTTTAAGGAAATAGCAGTTATGAAGCTGAAAAAAATTGATGAAAAAGTGAAAAAAACACTTAAATTATTTTCTAAAAACATATGAATTACTGATAAAATAATAAATCTATAGATACTAACTATTAGATATGGCAATTCCTACAAGCACAATAAACCAAAAAATCAAATTTATCTGCACTCCAGAACAAATTTATGAAGCCTTTATGGATTCAAAAAAACATTCGAAATTTACTGATACAGAATCGATTTTAAATCCTAAAGTAGGGGGAAAATTTGTTTGCGGTGACGGTTACATGAAAGGAAAAACAATTGAATTAATCCCAAGTAAAAAAATTGTTCAGACTTGGAATGCTAACCAAGAAAATTGGCCGAAAAAACATTATTCAGAAATTATATTAGTTTTTAAAGAAATTGATGAAGGAACGGAGTTACAATTTACACATGTTGGTGTTCCAGATATATGTATGAAAGATATTGAGAAAGGTTGGTTTACATATTATTGGGATCCATTAAAGGAATATTTTGATAAGTTGAATAAAAAGAAAAAATGAAAGAAGAATTGATGTTTATTTTTAGTAAATAGTTTAAAGACTGAATTCTTCAATAATTCTTTAGTATGTCTGATTTTGATCTTTCTTTTTGGTTAGAAAAATACAAAGAAAAAGAGATACAATCAAGTGATTTGGCAAATATAATCAGCCCTGGGTCAAGAATATTTATAGGTACTGCATGTTCTGAGCCTTTATTTCTAACTAATGAATTAGTTCATGATAAATATCGTTGGACAGATTGCGAGATAATTCATTTACTTACACTTTCAGATCAAAAATTCTTCAGCGATAAGTTTCCAACACGATTTCGCCATAACACGTTATCTATGCTGGGTACAGATAATATTCGTGATGCAGTTGAAAAAGGCCAGAGCGATTTCATTCCAATAAAGACATCGGAAATTGTTAAATTGCTGAAATCTCGCTCTTTAATAATAGATATTTGTTTACTACAAGTCTCACCCCCTGATCAATATGGGTATTGTTCGTTTGGAATCAATGTTGATATAAACCAATTAGTTGCTCAAGTATCAAAAAAAGTTATTGTGCAGATAAATCCGCAAATGCCCTTTACTTATGGAGATTCAAGTATTAATCTTGAAGATATTGATTTTTTCGTTTTCAAAGATTACCCATTATTAGAATTTAAATATGATTTAAATAGCAAAGATCGAGAAATAATAGAAAAAATTGGCAATTATCTTTCCAGGTTAATTGAAAACGAATCAACCTTAAATATCGGATTAGGAAAACTTCCAAATTCAATTTGGCCGTTTTTAAAGAATAAAACGGATTTAGCAATTTTTTCAGAAATGTTAGTATTAAACCCTGATTTAATTTCTTTGATAAAAAATAAAACTATTTCATGCAAAAAAAGCCTACACCAGCACATAATGACATCTTTTATATTGGGTACCAAAGAAAATTATAAATTTGTAAGTCGAAATCCATTCATCAAACTTTATTCTTCCGAATATATGTTGGATATCGAAAATATTGCTAAAAATAGAAAATTATGCTCGATTTATGGAACTTTATTTGTTGATCTATCAGGTCAAATAACTAATCACCTTCCAAATAAATTTTATGGGGGAATTGGAGGAGAACATGATTTTGTGCAAGGAAGTAGTCGATCATCTGGAGGAAAAACGATAATATTAGTCCCTAGTACGACTAAAGATGGTTCTCAATCAAGAATTGTTCCGATAGTTAGGAGATGTAGTTTACCTGCATATGACGTTCATTATGTAGTCTCCGAATGGGGAATTGCACATTTGGCTGGAAAAAATGTAAGAAATAGAGCATTACAGTTGATAGGGATCTCTCATCCTAAATTTAGAAAAGATTTATTAGACCAAGCAAAGAAACTTCATTATTTATACAAAGATCAGTTATTACCGCTAACAAAAGATGGAGCTGTAATCGTTTATCCTGAACAATACGGTTGGGATTTTATTACAAATACAAAGAAGAAAGTTCATTTTCGACCAGTTAAACCCGCTGATGAAAGAATTCTACAAAGATTTTTTTATACAATGGATGAACAATCACGAATATTTCGGTTTCTTACTCCAAAGACAGCATTTCCTCATGAAGATGCACAATTTGAAGTAAATATAGATTATAATAATACAATGGTAATAATAGGATTAGTTGGAGACGAAGAAAGTAAAGAAATTGTAGCATCCGGGAGTTATTATAAAGATCCAAGCGGTAGTACTAACATGGCAGAAATTGCGGTATGGATTTCAAATGAATGGCATAAACTAGGATTAGGATACCATATGTTTTCTCGATTAAGTGAAATTGGACAAGAAAAAGGTATAAACGGGTTTTTTGGGGAAGTATTTGCACAGAATATCGGAATATTAAAAATCTTGAAAAACTTACCTTATAAAGTTATTTTTGATGATTATGGTGAGACCTTTGAGTTTTCATTCCGTTTCAAAAACCGAATTTAAAAAATTTTTTCAGTCCTTTTTTTTATATAACAAGAATCATTACCAAAAATGTCATGGATCGAATTATTTTCCACGTAGACCTTGATTGTTTTTTTGCGGCTGTGGAAATTTTAGATCACCCAGAATATAAAGGATTTCCTGTTATTACCGGTGCTGATCCTAAAAAAGGAAAAGGAAGGGGAGTCGTTACTACATGTTCTTATGAGGCGAGAGAATTTGGACTCCATTCAGGGATGCCAATATCTAAAGCTTATAATCTATGTCCACACGGAATATATGTAAAAGCAAATTTTAGCCGAATTAACGAAATATCAGAGCAAGTTATGAACATTCTTGATAAATATTCACCGATCTTCCAACAAGTTGGGAGTGATGAAGCGTACTTAGACATGAGTGGTATTGCAGAAGATATGAAACACGCGAATAAAATCGCAAATAAAATTAAGGATGAAGTGCAGTCAGATGTTGGAATAACTTGTTCGATTGGTGTTGCGTTTACAAAATCCCTTGCAAAAATTGGATCAGACTGTAATAAACCGAATGGAATCACTGTTATTACACCAGATAATTATAAGGAAATTTTATCTCCATTAAAAATTACACGGATCCCAGGTATAGGAAAAAAATCTAATATCTACTATGAAAAGCATGGATATCACATAATTGGAGATTTTTTTATGACACCAAAACATAAAATGATTGTTAAATTTGGAGATCGTGGAAGATGGATATATAACCTCATCAATGGTAACGAAGAAAGAGAAGTACATGATTCTAATTATATTACCCATCGAAAATCTATTTCAAAAGAAAGAACTTTTTATGAAGATACTGATGATTATCAAGAAATTCTGGCAAAGATCACAGATTTGAATGACAAAATTCATAATATCTTAGAAAAAAAAGGGATTTTATATAGGACTATAAGTTTAAAAATACGATTTCAGGGATATGAAACTTATCTTCGTTCGAAATCCTTTAATTCTGCTATCAGAAATAAGCAGAAAGCTTTAGATGTTGTTTTGGATCTTTATCAAGAGTTTTATAAGAAGAAGAAGAAAATTCGCTTGATTGGGTTGAAGTTCTCTAATTTAAAAGAAACTGTGAATACTAATCAGAAAAAAATTCTGGATTTTATCAAGCAAGATTAAATAATGAAAGGGGATTTGATGCAAAAAGATCATCCATAAATAGATATAACCTCATCAAGAATTTTGGAATAATACATCTTTTTAACAATTAGATCTGCAGAGGCAGTTGAAATCTGATAATCCTTATCTTCCAAAGAAGGATCTAATTCCCTTAACCGATTAATTGCTTTTTGAACAACTACCTCAAAGATTTCATCTATTCTGCTTTCGATCGAAAATGAAATGATATTTATATCTCCCACCACGCTTATTCTGTTCCTACGGAACAGATGACCACTAACCGAAATAACTCGGTCACTAGGCTCATAAGTTGAAAACTGATAACTGGTTTTAAGGATATAGCCTACATTACGGATATAAATATCCTCCATTTGCCATGATTTTATGAGATTATATATATAGAGGCGGATTATGATAATCGATAGAATTGGTATTGGTTGGCAGATTGAAGGCTTTTTGGTTGAGTAATACGCTGTAAATTTAACTATCCCTTAGTGAAAGTGATTTATGGCTTGGAATCGTTTATTTTATTACTATGACATAGTG
>JAUWOE010000148.1 GCA_030612265.1 Promethearchaeum sp. | reverse complement strand
TATCCGATAAAATTAACCATAAAATTAGTCTTATTGTTTCTGTGGTAGGTCAGATTTTATTATCTGTCTTTTTATTAATTATTCTTTCAATTTTTTCATCACCTTCGTCATCTTCATCATCATCATCTTCATCATCTTCATCATCATCATCAATAATTTTTTACAGTATTTTTATTGAACAGTTATTACGTGGATTATTCTATTCATTTTACTGGCCAGTTATCGAGGCTTATTTATCAGAAATGGGTGAACATTCCTCTAAGGCTCATAAAGGAAATATCAATAATTTTTGTATCGCTTGGGGTTTAGGAATGGCAATTGGGCCTTTTATTGGGGGAATATTTAGCGATATTGAAATTATGTTTGGATTTTGGTCTGTTTTAATTTCTCACGTTATCGCGTTATTTATTGTAATAACCAAAATACAAAAATCAGCAAAAAAAAAAAATACAAATTCCCAGGAAAATGGAAATTCTGATGATAATAATAATTTGAATAGATCTAAAAATGAAGGAAATCAGATTAATTCAAACAATATAGAAATCTCAGATTATTCAGATAATTCAGATAATTCAGATAATTCAGATTATTTAATAAAACTAGGTCATCTTAAGAATGGAGTAAATATGAAGAAAATAAACATATTTCTGTTTGTAATCGCCTTAGTATATGCTTTCGATGCTAAAGTTTTAGTCTATTATTTTCCGAATTATGCATTATTACCTGATGGTCTTGGATGGTCGGAACCTCTAACTGGAGAAATAATGCTTATATATGGAATTGGGCAACTAACTTTTTTTATTATCGGGCGATTTTTTAAAAACTCTTTTAAAGCACTTCTTTCTTCAATCTTTATTCTCTCTTTTCTTTTAATTCTATTAAATTGGATAAAAAATTGCATAGCTATTGGCGTGATTTTATTTTTTATAGGACTGATGCTTGGTAGATTATACTATGTTTCTCTGGAACTTATAATGATCTATGAAAAAGAAGAAAAGGGTAAAAAAGCGGGATTTTTCGAGAGTTTTATAGGCTTAGGAGCGATAATTTCTCCATTAATCTCAGGTGTCCTTGCAGAAAATACACTTACTTTACCTTTTATCTTTTATAGTATATTAACTGCTTCAATTTTTATTTTCCTATTAATATTTAAAAACACATTTGAAAAATAAAATAAATAAAATAAATAAATAAATAAAAGGAAAGGAAAGGAAAAAAAAGGAATCTCATATTGTTAACGAAATTTTGAAGGATTATAAGATCTTTTCAATCTCTTGAATCCGATTCCAAACATCGAGTCCTTTTTCAGTTAAAAAGATTACCTTCTCATTGTTGTTATTAAGTTTGTAGGCAATTATCTTGTGCTTCAGCAAACTACCTTTTACCCTAAAAAATGTGTTGGGATAAGAGTTGGATTCCACTAATTTTTCAAAAAATTTTGACTGTACCGCTTCATTTTTAGGAAAATTTTGAAGGATTTCGATCGTTTCAGAGAATCCTCTTTTCCTAAATAGTCGAAAGAAATTTGTATTTTTCATCATCGCTAGTATTCATCTTTGGTTCAAGTAAATTTTCTTGATTAATTATTGCAATTTTCCATTTCTTTATTAAATTTCTCATTTTGGTCATAAGTTACTTTAGATCGTATTTAAATGAGAAAAATTTTTGAAATTAAAAATATAGAAGACAGAAAAATGGCAATGATATAAATTAAGGCTAAATATACCCAAGATTTAAATTATCCAATAAGATCAGCAAAATGTTATATAATATCTTTAATTTTCATTCTAATTCTTGGTTCCGTGCTACTTTTTATCAATCAATATAGCGCCCGAATTTTTCAAGTTCTTTGGAGAAACTTTCTCCTTTTGCATGTTTTTTTACCGGCACTTAAATTCTTTTCGTTGGCAGTTTATTCACCTTGTAAAATAGATTTAATAGAACAATGCATAATTATACGTATAAATTCATTTATTGAAATTGATATGACTGACATTTCTAAAACAAAAATCGATTATGATTTTGCAGTTATCGGTGCAGGGATATCAGGAGCTATTGCTTTTTATAATTTATCCAAAAATGGTTTTTCTTGTATAATTATTGATAAAACAGATAAATCCATACCCTACTTATTATGCAAACTAGTTTGTGAACATGACTTCCCTTTTATGCCTGATATCCCGAAAGATAATTTAGATGTATTTGTGCGCGATCATTGGACCAGCATTTATGCTTCACGAAATATAGAAGCATTAGTAGACGGAAAGGAATTTAATGCTCCTTTAGGTAAACTTGCAGACGAGTATCAATTGATTCAATGGTATTTAGATAAAGGAAAAGAACACGGGGGAAAAATTCAATGTAATCAACTAGTAAGTGAGGTAAAAATTCTAAAAGATAATGCTCTACTTACATTGCAGAAACCAGATAATTCCGAGGTTGAAGTTGAAATTGAAAAAATTCGAGCAAAGGCAGTAATTCTTGCAACAGGAGCTTCAGGAATTAAGCTCCAGCAAGACCTTGGGTTTGAGATTCCAACAATAATGAATTCAATTTCTGCTACTTTCAAATGTGATCCTGTTTTGATCGAGCAAAATATTCCAGCAGATTACATATTTCGACTTCATCCTCAAATCAGCTTGGAGGGAATGCTTTGGTTAAATCGAGCCAGAGATTATTTTAATATAGGGTATGTTTCCAAAGAATCACCAAAAGAAATGGGTATAAAGTTTCTTCGAATTTTACAGAACTACGAGCCAATTAAACAATATTTTAAAGGAATTGAAAGGACACTTGAAACTCTGACAGTAGATGATTTTCACTATAGAAAATGCACAAAATACCCAATTGATTCAAAAGTTTCCGATCGAGTAGTCGTAATAGGTGATTCAGCAGGATTATTATATCCATTATATTTAGAGGGCGTTATTGGGGCCGCTGCATCTGCGAAAATTGCCTCCGAAGTTTTATTTGAACTTAATAATAATAAAAGTAGCTTTAATTCTCAAGATCTTAAGAAATATGAACATATATTATCTGCGCGTTTACTAAATTCTTACTTTAAAATGGGAAAAATTTCAGACGAAATGTTTTTTCGCGGTAATGAAAAACCTCCTTTCACAATCTGGGATGCTTATCTTAATGCTATAAACGAACTCCAACAACTTCGAAAAAACATTTGGACAGCTTATCGATGCCAGGATTTAGGAAATTACCCTGAAGAGAATGATTTATGGTGTGGTGAGCAGATTTACAAACATTTACCCTTATCAAAAAAGGTTTCACTAATGCCCTTCTTTTTGAAATTCAAATTTATAAAATAAGATCTAATTTTTATTAATCATATGTGAAAACATTAATATTCACATATTTTATTAACACATTTATGGGAGTCACAAATTTCACATTCACTCTAAAAAAGACATTAAAAAATAAAATGAAAACGCATAAGGAGATTAACTGGAGTGAAATTTTTAGAAATGCTGCTGAAGTAAAAATTAACGAACTCGACAAATACAAACACAATATTGTTGATATTAATGAAATTGCAGCAAATTTACCAAAAGAATTGCTCGAGTATTTTTCATCCGATCCTAATGATACTGATGTAGAAGAATTCAAAAAGCTAAAAGAATTAGAGGAACAAAGAATGAATAATCTGAAATCGTTGGAACTCGATGAGTGATTATGCAGCAATCTAATCTTGAAGAAAATCTGCGATGGTTATTTGATACAAACTCCATAATTAAACTTATTCGATCAGAAAATGCTGCTGTCTACGAGAAATTAAAAGAATTTAAATTAATAAATTATGTATCAAAAATTACAATTTTAGAATATCCAAAATCCTTTAAAACCTATAAAAATTTTCAAATCATCGAACTTAATCGAAAAATTACAGATAAAGCTTTAGAACTTGTCTTAAAACTACGAATAGATGGCAAATTAATTCCAATTCCAGATGTGTTGATTGTAGCATCAGCTGAAGTTCATGAGATCCCAGTCCTTATTTCGGATGAAAGACATTTTCATATATTGCAAAAATATACAGAAGTTGCAAAGATTGTTCTTTCTTTTCAAGATTTTGTACAAAAATTGCTTTCTTGATATTTGGTCAGGAAATAATTTTTCTAAATAAACACATTTGTTTAATTATTAGTGGCTTTGAAATGCTTTTTCTCTAATATTTCCTTCTTGTAATTTAAATTTATATCACAAATTACACTAAAACATAAAAATTGAAAAAATTATGAATTTACCATTTCATTTAATTTTCTTTATCGATTTCCTTGAAATGTATTTTATCAAGCTCTAAAACCGATGTCGTTAAAAGAATTATAAACGAAATTACCAAGGATATAATGGGAGCTGCAATGAATACAATAGTCAATCCAATATTTTCTGCAAGAAAACCCCATCCGATCAAGGCGATTGGGAGAAGAACCTTTATAAAAACAAAAGTAGTTGAGAATATCCGCCCTTGAGTTTCTTTTGGAATCACAATTTGTAAAACAGACAATATTTGTGTATCGATGAATGAAATTGTTAATCCTAGAACTGATGCTATTAGATATATTGCCCAAAAGATTCCCATTGGTATTATACCTAAAATTAACATACCTAATCCAAGAAATGTGGCGCTTATAATTACAGATTTAAACCTTGGTTTATAACCTTTCCACAACATCATTATAATTCCACCTGAAAAAATTCCCACTTGAAAAAATATTTGTAATAATCCATATTGGAGTACATCTCCAGAATGTTTCTCTATAATAAAGAGAGGGAGTAAACTGAATAACGGATTAATAAAAATATTCACTAAAGCAAAAAGAAAGATGATAGAAATTATTTTACTGGATTTTAAATAATTAAAAGATTCGAGAAAATCCTTTTTAAAAGAAACTTCTTGTATATTCTTAACTTCTGATTCCAACTTAGGAATATTTACCAAGAATAGGATTACAGCAGCAGGAATAAAAGTAAAAACATCCAACCAAAGTATCTGTTCTATTGAAAAAAATTCTGTAGCATATGCTCCTATAGCGGGACTAGCGATGTATATTAATGAACTCAGTATTGAATTGAATGCATTCACTCTCGAAAGTTTATTTTGGGTTACCATTGTAGATTGAATGGACAAAGACGCTGGAAATTGAAATCCTTGAGCAATTCCACGAATAGCTAACAACACTAAAATTTGCCAGATGTCTCCAATTCCAAAAATGAATAATAATATTATAAAAAAAGTTGCGATCGCAGTCATCATATCAGTTATTATGAGGACCCATTTCCTACTAAATCGATCAGTTATTACTCCAGCAAATGGGGCAATTATAACCATTGGGAGCAAACCACAAAATGTTGCTAATGATAAAATAATCTCACTTCCAGTTTCTTTAGCAAGATACCATGATATAGCAAATTGTACAATCGAACTACCAAATAAGGAAATTATTTGACCAGAAAAAATTAGCATAAAACCAGAGAAATTAGTTGTATTTTTATCTCGATGTTCTAATGATTCTTCATCAATATTCATAGTAATTATTATGATCAAAATTCATTTAAAAATTCTTTCAAAAATATCATATTTGATTAGTTTTTAATGTTAAATAATGTCAACAGATAAATTCAAAACTGGATTGATTCATTACTACTTTGGCATGGGTTGTGGAAAAACTTCAATAGGGCTTGGACATATTGTTAGAGCAGTAGGTAGAAACTTACGCACAATTATCATACAATTCTTAAAAAAACATGATCCTAGCGGCCAGAAAGGCTTTTTTTATGGCGAATACATTACCTTAACTGAAAAATTAAAGATTCCGGTTATTCAATTCGGAGAATTTAATTTTATTAAATCTGAAAAACAAATTGCTGATCAATTAGAAATGGCACAAGATGCGTTGAATAAAGTAAAAGAAGTACTTACATCGAATAATTACGATTTAATCATCCTTGATGAAGTTGGCTCCATGATTAAGTTAAAATTGTGGAAAATAGAAGAGTTTTTACAAATATTGAAAGAAAAAAATCCAATAATTGAAGTAATAATTACAGGTCATCAAAAAATTCCAGAACTGGAAAGTGTTGCGGAATACGTTACTCATCTTGAGGAAATTAAACACCCATATCAAAAAGGGATCCTTGCACGTCCGGGAATTGAATTTTAAATTTTTTTGAAAATCAAATAACTTATAATTAAACCACGTTTTTTTAAAATAGGAGCGAATTAAATGACATCGACAGAGAAAAATCGAGACAATCTTGAATCGATTAAAAAGGAAAAAGAACGATGGATAAATGAAATTGTGAAAAAATCATTAGAAAAAGTCCCAGAACGAAAGAGATTATTCAAAAACCTTTCGAATATTAAATTAAATTCCCTTTATACTCCCGAGGACATCAAAAATTTTAATTATTTAAAAGATTTAGGCTTTCCGGGAGAATTTCCATATACAAGAGCAGCTCAACCGACAAGTTACAGGGCAAAATACTGGACTATGAGACAATTTGCTGGACTTGGTAATGCAAAGGAAACAAATGAGAGATTTAAATATTTAATTGCAAACGGTCAAACGGGACTAAGCGTTGCTTTTCATTTACCCACAATATATGGTTATGAAAGCTCAAGTCCGATGAGTGCTGGTGAAGTTGGAAAAGAAGGTGTTGCAATTGATTCTTTAGCTGACATGGAACAGTTATTTGATGGTATAGACCTATCAAAGATATCAACTTCAATGACAATTAATGCTCCTGCATCAATACTACTATGTATGTATTTAGCAGTAGGTGAAAAACAAGGAGTTTCAATGGAAAAATTAACAGGAACAATTCAAAATGACATCCTTAAAGAATACCAAGCTCAAAAATCATATATATTTCCACCTGAACCTTCAATGAGATTAATTGTGGATACGATTGAATTTTGTACAAAAAATGTTCCTAAATGGAATACAATTAGTATTTCTGGTTATCATATTCGTGAAGCTGGATCGACAGCGGTTCAAGAACTTGCTTTTACGCTTGCAAATGGTTTAGCATATGTTGAAGCAGGAATTGACCGCGGGTTGAACGTTGATGATTTTGCACCTAGGTTATCCCATTTCTTTAATGCACATAATAATTTCTTTGAAGAAATTGCAAAATATAGAGCTGCACGCCGCATTTGGGCAAAGCATTTGCGAGAAGATTATAAAGCAATCGATCCTAGATCATGGCGTTTACGTTTTCATACTCAAACAGCGGGAGTTTCTTTGACAGCACGAGAGCCTTATAATAACATTATTAGGGTTACTTTGCAAGCATTAGCAGCAGTTTTAGGAGGAACTCAATCCTTACATTCAAACTCCTTTGATGAAGCGCTTGCACTCCCCTCAGAAGAAGCAGTAAGAATTGCACTTAGAACCCAACAAATAATTGCAGAGGAATCTGGTGTGGCAGATGTTATCGATCCTCTGGGTGGAAGCTATTACGTTGAAGCTCTAACAAATAAAATGGAGGAAGAATGTGAAAATTATTTTGCTAAGATAAAAGAAATGGGCAACGGATCAATTCTTAAGGGTTCCTTCGTTGGAATCAAAAATAATTTTTATCAACGCGAGATCGCTGATGCTTCATACCAATTTCAAAGGGAATTGGAAGCGAAAGAACAGATCCAAGTGGGAGTAAATAAATATAAATTCGAAGGGAAGACAATTGAACCTCCCGAGTTAATAAAAATCTCCGAAGAAGTCTCAAAGGAACAAATTGAAAATCTTAATAATGTTAAAGCTCAAAGAGATGAAACTGCAGCTCAAAATAGTTTGGCCAAGATCAAAGAAATTGCTCAAGGAACTGAAAATTTAATTCCTTATATTCTGGATGCAGTAAAAGCATATTGTTCTGCTGGAGAAATTATTGATGTTTTTAGGAATGTCTTTGGGGTTTATCGAGAAGAAAGTATTTTTTAAAAAAAACAGGTAATTAAAAATGGAAAAAAACATTCGATGCATAGTTGCAAAACCAGGTCTTGACGGTCATGACAGGGGCGCGAAAGTAATATCAAGGGGTTTAAGGGATGCTGGATTAGAAGTAATTTATACTGGACTTCATCAAACCCCTGCAGATATTGTTGAATCTGTTGTTCAAGAAGACCCAGATGTTCTTCTTCTATCAATTCTCTCAGGTGCGCACCCAATCTTATTTCCAGAAATCATGAAGAAACTTAAGGAAGAAGGCGCTGATGATGTTTTAGTTTTAGGAGGAGGGATTATACCCGATGAAGATGTTGCCAAAATGAAAGAAGCTGGCATTTCTGAAATATTTGGTCCTGGAACAAAAATTCAAGAAATTGTAGATTATATAAAAACGCATCTAAAACGGTAAATTCAGGTTAATTATTGTTAAATCTGAGGTATGTTAATGGAATCATCAATTAAATCATCAAAAATTGATTCTGATATATATAATTTGATAGAAAGGATGAGAAAAGGGAGTAGACGGGCGGTAGCAAGATTAATTACTAAAGCAGAAAATGGCGGTCCTCATGTTTCTAAACAAATAATTAAAGAAATCTATCCAGAAACTGGAAAATCTTTTATTATTGGAATCACCGGAGCTCCAGGTTCAGGAAAATCAACTTTAACAAATAAATTAGCATCGGAATACTTGAAAAAAGGATTAAAAGTGAGTATTATCGCAGTTGATCCAACATCACCTTTTTCAGGAGGAGCACTCTTGGGTGATAGAATACGAATGAAATCTAATTTTACAAACAAGAATCTCTTCATTCGTTCCATGGCCAACCGCGGAAAACTTGGCGGTCTTGCAATGGCAACAAAAGAAACAATTCATATTCTGGATGCATATGGAAGTGATATTATTATTGTGGAAACGGTAGGTGTTGGACAATCTGAAATTGATATTTTCAAAAGCGCACACACTACCCTAGTTATTATGCCTCCTGGAATGGGTGATGAGATTCAAGCAATTAAAGCTGGAATCACAGAAATCACGGATATTTTCGTTGTAAATAAAATGGATAGAGAAGGTGCAGATAAACGAGTTAACGAATTAGAAACTATGTTGGATATTGGAGAAAATATCGTGGTTGATCAAAATAATCATAGTATTCGTATCATTAAATCAAAAAAATGGCGCCCCCCAGTCATTAAAACAAATGCATTATCGGGAGAAAATGTCACAGAATTAATCGAGCTTATTGAATCTCACCGAATATTTTCCAAAACATCAGGATTGAAGAAAAAACGATTAGCATAT
>JAUWOE010000316.1 GCA_030612265.1 Promethearchaeum sp. | reverse complement strand
ATTTAGTATTTGAATCTTGCTTGTTCCAAACCAGAGGGATTAATTGGTCGGGATCGTTGTTTTGGTCTATCATCGCAATCTATATAGCGATCAAAAGTTTTTTATTATAGATGTTGGGATGTTATCATATTTCTTGATATGCTTATAATACAAGAACATTAAATAATCCAAAATATGAATCAAATAAATTGAGAAATTAATGAAGAAATGAATCCTTATTTACAAATCATACCAATTTAACATTAAATTTTTAAAACCATTCAATAATATATCAAATAATAAGTAATCAGCAAAAAAGGTAAAAAAATGGGTAAAAAAATTGTAGTTGTTCGAAAAAAACCAAAGGTTGATTTAAGTCGATATGAAGAGGAACTAAATAATCAACAGCTCGAGGTAGTAAAACATAATAAAGGTCAATCCCTTGTAATAGCAGGAGCGGGATCAGGAAAAACTCGCGCTCTAACTTATAAAGTTGCATATTTAATTGATAATGGAGCAGATCCTAGATCAATTTTACTTGTTACTTTTACTAAAAAAGCAGCAGAAGAAATGATTAGACGGGTAGAAGATCTATCGGGTTCAAAAGCAAAACAAATTAAAGCAGGAACTTTCCATCATATTGCCAATTTGGCACTTCACAGATACGGAAAAAGTGTTAAATTACAAAATAATTTCTCTATTCTTGATCGAAGCGATCAAAACCAATTAATGAAACTTATCATTGCAAAATCGGTTCCAAAAGATAATGTAAAAAGATATCCCAAAGCTAAACAAATGATTGATATTCATTCATATAGAATTAACTGGGCAATAACTTTAAAGGAAGCAATAAATTCCAAATATCCCCAATATGGAGATATGGAAAAAGAACTGGATGGACTTATTAGAAAATTTATGGCTTCAAAACACGACTCAAACCAGCTCGATTTCGATGATCTTTTACTCTATTACTTACAATTTCTAAATGATGAAAAAGCTTCAAAAAAATACAGAGAATCCATAAAGCACGTTCTTGTTGATGAATATCAAGATGTAAATTCGATTCAATCAAGAATTGTGGACCAGTTGGCAATTGAATCAGAATCGTTTACTGTAGTAGGTGATGATGCTCAATCTATTTACAGATTTCGGGGTGCGGATTTTCATCACATGCTTGAATTTCCCGATAGATATCCAGATACATCTCAATACAAGTTGGAAATAAACTATCGAAGCACTTCAGAAATTCTAAACCTTGCTAATGCAAGCATAAATTTTAACAAAAAACAATTTAAAAAAAACTTAATGCCTACAAGACCTTCAGGAGAAATCCCACAAGTGTGCGAGTGTGGAAATTTATTCGACGAAGCAGAATTATTATGTCAAATGATATTGAATTTTAGAGATGAGGAGATTCCGCTATATGAACAAGCGGTTCTTTTCAGATCTGGGTATCATAAATTAATACTGGAGCAAGAATTGATCCGGAAAAATATCCCTTATGAAGTTCGTGCTGGTCTGAAATTCTTTGAAAAAGCCCACATAAAGGATCTAATGGCCATGTTAACAATTATTGTTAATCCTTTGGATATCATTCAATGGATTCGAGTTTTATCGATGCATAAAGGAATAAGCAACGCTGGTGGTGCAAAAATAATTGATACATTTCCGAAAGGTTCCAATTATCTCGAGGAATTTGTTAAAGCAGAGTTGCCTGTTGTGTTAAAGGGGAAAAGAATAAGACAAGAAGGAATTAAAAATCTCCATAATCTCCAAGATTTTTACCATAATAATATCTTCGATAAAAAGAGCAACTCAATTAAAGATTCTAGAAAATTACGCGATTTACCAAATCTCATGATGAAAGCCATTAAATACATGGAACCTTTAATAAGAGAGAAATACAATAAGGATGAAGAAAGCAAAATCCAAGATAGAGTAAATGATTTAAAGGAAATTATAAATTTTATTGCAAAATATAAGGATTTGGATGCATTTCTTAGGGATATAATAACACAATATGATATTAAGGGAGAAAAAATAAATGAAGAATATGATGATAAGGAAGAAAAACCGTTAGTTCTAACCACAATTCATCAAGCTAAAGGTCTTGAATGGAAAGTTGTTTATATAATTAATCTTATTGAGGGTAGATTTCCGAGTCGGCGTTCTATGGATGATCTTGAAGAAATGGAGGAGGAGAGAAGATTATTCTACGTTGCAATTACAAGAGCTAAAGACTATTTATATCTTACTTATCCAAAATGGGTCAGAAATTGGGATGGTGGGGATTCTATCACGAATGTTTCCATACTTTTAAAGGAATTAGAAAAAAAAAAAGTATACGAATATGCTGAAATTGAATTTGAATAATGAAAAGGAAAAAAAATCAAAGATGTTGATGCAAATATGATAAAGCAGAGTTTTCAAATTTGTGAAGGGATAGGAGAGCTAACTGAAAAAAAATTATGGAAATTAGGATTTAAGAATTGGGATAAAATTTTACAATCTGAAATGCCAGATTCATTTTCTAGAGCAAAATGGCGTGTTTTACAATCAAAATTGGTTAAATTCCAGGACGTAATTGATAAAAGTGATTTTATGGAATTCAATAAGCTATGTCCTTCAAAATTAATTTGGAGAACAATTCCAGAATTTATTGGAAAAATCGCTTTTCTTGATATTGAAACAACGGGATTAGACAGATTTCGCAATAAAATAACAACAATTGCGGTTTACGATGGAATTAAATGCCATAATTTTGTTAACGGAAAGAATTTAGATGATTTTCCAGAGTTTATTAAAAAATTCCCTGCTATAGCGACATATTACGGGAAAAATTTTGATATCCCCTTTATTAAAAATCAAATGGAGATTGAAATGGACCAAATTCATTATGATTTATGCTTTCTCTTAAGAAGGGTGGGAATTACTGGGGGGTTAAAAGCAATTGAAAAGCAATTAAACATCTCCAGAGGAAACA
>JAUWOE010000310.1 GCA_030612265.1 Promethearchaeum sp. | reverse complement strand
AATTTCATGGTAGATAATAAACTTTCGATAATTCACTATAAGTTAAAAGCGATTTTTTTAAATAGTTAAACAACTTTTTAACTATTATGTTATCACGTAAAATTGCAAATTTCTTTTCGGCTTTAAGTGACGAAACTAGGATTAAAATACTTGCAATTTTATTTGAACGACCTTTATCAGTCAATCAAATTAAAGACAAAATAGGAAATATCTCATTACCTGGAATTTCGTATCAATTAAAAATCCTACAAACTATGGATATTATTCGTTATAAAAAAATTGGGCGGAAAAAATTATTCCATTTATCAGATGAGCACGTGACCCATATTTTAAATGATGTTATTGTTCATTTATCTCCTGAAGGTCCTTGTAATGGTGAATTGAATTGTTCGGATGAAACTAACCTACATTTGGTGATTGAGTGAGTCAAAGTAAGAAAGGAAACATTTTAGATGTTCATATTTTACCTACAGATTTAATAGAACTAGAAGAATACCCCGAAACTCATTCATGCGGTTGTAATGACTGCTCTGACCTTACAGTTAATTTAGAAGAAGAAAAATTTAGTTGGTTGAATCGAACAATTCCATATGCTATCTCATTAATATTTGCGATTATCGCTGCAATCATAGGATTAAAAGATGCAAATCAAGAATTTCTATCCAATGTATTATTCTTTATTTTTCTATTGGCCAGTTATGGTTTTTCTTCTTATAATGTGATAATTGGGTTCTTAAGGAATTTGAGCCTAAAAACAATTTTAGACGAACGATTTTTGATGATTGTTGCAACAATTGGGGCGCTTATTATTGGAGAATTCTTTGAGGCTATAGGGGTCATGTTATTCTACAATGTTGGGGCAGTATTGGAGAAATTTTCAGTTTTTAAATCCAAGAGATCAATTAAAAATCTTTTGGAGAACCAACCAAAATTTGCAAATATTATAAGACCTGATGGATCCATAATTAGAACAGACCCTGAAAATGTTAAAATTGGAGATTTAATATTGGTTAAACCAGGAGAAAAAGTTCCTGTTGATGGAAAAATGATTTCAGATAATTCTGTTTTTGACACATCAGCTATAACAGGCGAATCATTACCGCGGAAAATTAATAAAAATGAGAATGTTTTGGCGGGTATGATAAATTTAAACCATTTATGCGAAATTCAGGTCCTAAAAACATACGAAAATTCAGCAATATCCCGAATTCTTCATCTTGTTCAGCATGCAGATAATTATAAATCGAAAACAGAAAAAATATCAAACCGGTTTGCAAAATACTATACACCCATAATTCTAGTTTCTGCTATTTTCCTTGCAATAATTCCACCTTTATTAATCCCTGGTTCAGATTTTTCAACTTGGATATATAGAGCAATGGTATTTTTGGTTATATCATGTCCTTGTGCATTAGTATTATCCATTCCCTTAACATATTTTATTGGAATTGGTGAATCTGCGCGTAATGGAATAATTGTAAAAGGTACGAAAAATTTAGAAACTTTAGCTAAAGTAAACACGGTAGTTTTTGATAAAACAGGAACGATAACAAAAGGAAATTTTTGTGTCTCTAAAATAATTGCATTAAACGGGTATTCTGAGAATGAATTATTAAAAATGACAGCATTAATTGAAAAATATTCTACACATCCAATTGGATTATCCATCGTTGAAGCTTTCAAACAAAAAGGCTTAGAAAATTCAAATAAATCTATTAAAAATTTCAAAGAAATTTCTGCGATGGGAATTAGTGCCGAAATAGATGGTTCAGATATTATTATTGGTAATGATAAAATCCTTCATGAATTCAAAATACCGCACCACCACGATTATTGTTCGATTTCTGGAACCGTGGTTCATGTTGCTTTAGATCAAGTATATATCGGGTATATTTTGATATCAGATGAAATTCGAGAAGAAGCTAAAGAATCAATTAATTATTTACGTAGATTAGGCATAAGTAATTTCATGATTTTATCAGGTGATGAGAAATCTATTGTTTCAAATGTTGCTCAAAAGCTAGGGATTGATTATTATTATCATAGTTTATTACCCGAAGATAAAGTATCTAAGCTTAAAGATTTTAAAACGCAATCTAATATTGTTGCTTTTATTGGGGATGGAATTAATGATGCTCCGATAATCGCTCATTCTGATGTTGGTATTGCACTTGCAGGAATTGGTTCGGATATTGCGATTGAAACGGCTGATGTAGTTATAAACTCAACTAATCTACTTAAAGTAGGAAAAATGATTCAAATTTCAAGAAAAACGCGCAAAATTATTCAAGAAAATTTTCTTATAATATTGTTAATTAAGGTTCTTTTCTTACTATTAGGAGCATTTGGAATGACATCAATGTGGGGCGCTGTATTCGCAGACGTAGGAGTTACAATCTTAACAGTAATAAATGCCCAAAGGGTAGCCGAACATAAACTTAAGATAGAAAAACTTCAGTTAAAATTTCATTAAAACCAGGTAAGTTTTGATGTGAAAAAATTTCGTTTCTCTGTGCATACCCTTGCATTTGTTCCCAAATCTCTTTTTTATATATTTTATTTGAAAAATCATTCACTTTCTGTGTTGCAGAATAAGTTTGTCCTTTATAAATGTAACAAATTAATAGTGGTGAAATTGATTTAATAAGAATAAAATATTCTCCAAATTTTGCTCGATCAAAAGATTCTGAGAATAACTGCCCACTAAATAATCGAAAAGCTGAAATTAAAGACCCAATTAATTGTTCATCTACGACCCAACCAGATACGAAAGCTTTCGAAAATAAAACAGATCCATTTTCTTTTAAAATATTAATCGCAATCGGGGTTTCATTTTTTATCTGAATTTCTTCTGATTCACCTTGTCTAAGGAGCCTCTCCATCTGAGGATCTATCATCGCTAAATCGAGTTTTTCCGAGAAATGTAGTTTAGATTTATTCAAGGTGGTCCAAACATGATATTTTTCAAGTAATTGATCATGCACCTCAGAAATAGTTATAGCCAAACGATTTAATCCTTTCGAGTCTGCTAAATTTTGAGCTTTGGTTAATAAAGTTCTAGCTTTTTGAATATCTAGTTGAATTAGTGCAAATTTTGCTTGAATTAAATATATTTCAGCCAATAAATGATAAGAATTGTGTGTCTTTGCAATTAGAAGTAATTTTTGGAGGATTTCATTAATATCATTTAAAATATCTTCATCTTCGTTGCTTTTCAATTCGTAGATATATAAATCACATAAATTTATCATAGCTATTACTGTTAGTTCAAATTTTATCACATCAGAATTAATTATACGCTTCAAAATTTCTTGAGCTTCATATATTTTCTTAACTCTTGGTTTTATCTTGAACATAAGAGCATTAGCAGTTTGGTATATAGCGTGTATACGTTTATTATTTCCTTCCAACTCATCAATTTTCTTTAATTCTT
>JAUWOE010000105.1 GCA_030612265.1 Promethearchaeum sp. | reverse complement strand
ATTCATATATCCATCAAGAAGATAAAAAATCTTCCTAAATCGCATAATATAATCCCCTCAACGACAGCAACCAAAAAAGCGGAATCCAAGATCTCTGAAAAAGAGAACATTTCATTTCAACTGAATATGATTCGGCAATATTTACAAATCCTAAAGGATAAAAATTGTTTATCGGCTGAAGTAAACATAGCTGTTGACCCAACTCACTATCGAAAAGCAACCAAACGTTTACCTCGACATACACGCATTATAATCAAAGGGCAATCTCCGACAAAACATAAAGGATTGTACGTCAATGATATTTATGATACAACCCATGGTATTAATTTAATGTCATTCTTTGAAATGAATCATAAAATTGGATTAAAACGCAAGGCAATGCCCGCATGGATCACAATATTTAGACAAATTCTAGCGATCTATTCAGAATTTAATATAAAAATTGTTAATATTCTAGCTGATCGTGGATTTGCCAGTGGATATGAATATGGAGCTTTCAGCTGTGGGAAAATTTTTAATGATTTCGGGGATCTACTCCCTATTCGTTTAGTTGAGCCTACGAAATTCTATTCAGATAATCCAAAAAAGAGTTTTGAACCTTTAAAGGTTAAAGATTGGAAAATTGATAAAATCAAGGTTTATGATGGTGAAATTCGATCACGGAAAAACTTAATGAAATACTTAGGGAGTTATTACTTCGTAAATCGCCATGGTAATGTTCATGTTCCTGTCATTCATTTCGCCTTCTTTGAAACAGGAGACAATTTTATTCCCCTAAGCCAGTCCAATTTTCATAATAGAATGCAATCTTTTATTGATAATATTCAAAGCTTAAAAAATGAGATCAAAACTAATTATAATAGATATCAAATCTTAGTTAAACAAACTAGTTTAAACGAAAGAACTCAAAAAAAGTGGCTAAATAAAAGAAAGAATAATAAACAATATAAAAAAGAATCTACTGAGATGTACGAGTTATGGCTACATTCAATTAAGATTAAAGAAAAAATTGAAGCCTCACAAGAAAGAATGTTCAAAATAAGAAAAAAATTACGTTTTTATACAGTAAGTATCACAGCGGAAGAAGAGCAAATCCTCACCAGTGGACATAAATCAACCAGAAAAGCTCTTATAAATCGAATAAATCGGGCTTGCTATGAATATCACCAGCGATGGGCGATTGAGAATTACTTTGCCATATTGAAACGAGAAATCTTACATATTAGTAAAACCCGTAGCATCAATTGGATGCGACAACAATCCCTACAAGCCCAACTCATATATAATGGATACATTCTTGCAAGAACGATAACTATTGCTGCAGAAAAAAGGAAGAACGGCCCCAGATGGAGACCAGAGGACTCAAAATTCAAAACGCGGAGGAAGCCTTTATGTTCTAAAGATTATCGTTTGATGAGCTTTAATCAGTTTATTGGAGATATTGCCCTCAAATGTTTAAAAATTAGGCTTAAAAAAGTTTACGCTTAATTATAATGAACATGGAATTGTGCCAATTATAAATAAGAAAAAAAAATCGTACCGGTGGTGTGGAATATCCTTCCATGCCATTATTGACATGAAATTTGGACACACGACCTCAGGATTTCTTATTCAAGCGCAATTCTGCGAAAGATCTGACCCTTTTTTTCAGAAACTCGATTATGAGTCCTGCGCTCTAACCAACTGAGCTACACCGGCTTGGAAAATCGTCGAAAATGGAAATTTCGATCACCAATTAATTTAGAAAGTTAATTATATTTCATAAAAATTTTGGTTCAGAAAAAAAAATGATCAAAAACGCAATAATTTTCTAATGAAACTAATCTTTTTGCGTATAGTCTTTTTTCAATATCTTCCCATTCGTCTGAGTCTTCACCAAATGCTCCAAAAAAAGTTTCGATGGATCTTTCCTCATCTTTATTTTTATGCGTCATCTTACACTTTATAAAATAGAAATATAAAATATAAAATATTTAAGATCCATGTTAAGTTGATTTCAAAAAGATTAAGTTGAATGCATTAGAGTTAAATATGAATGCATTTATTATTATTTTGATGGCATCAAATAACTTTGTGATAGTAAATAGTCGAGGTATGATAACAATTCCTTCACAAATAAGAAAAGATAAAAAAATAAAACCGGGTTCTAAAGTCGCAATTCTTAATATAGCAGGAACGATAACGCTTGTTCCAATTTTAAGCGAAGAAGAAATCCAGAGAAATTTAATTCCTCATGAAATCATGGTAAAAACTTATGAAGAGTCTAAAAAGAGGGATTTGGAGATCGAGGAATAATGAATAATATTTGCTTGGATACAGGTTTTTTATCGATTTATTATGATGAAAAATCAAAAGATAAGCAAAAAGTAATAGATTTAATGGAGAAAATCAAATCAGGTGAAATTATCGCACATGTTCTAAAACCAGTTCTTTCTGAACTTTTTTATCATCTTTGTTTAATTCAAGGAAAGGATTTTGCATTATCTCGAATTGTAACTTTAATTAATACTTATCCTATAAGGCAAATTTCTTTAGATTTAGATTTAATAGTAACAACCGGTCAAATAAAATGCCAAGATCGGAAAAATTTGTCTTATATTGATTGTATGTCTATTGCTTATTGTTTAATCAAGAAAATTCCGTTTCATACAACAGATAAATTGATCAAAAACATTCCAACACCTACGCTCAATAAATTGAAGGTTGTTACCTATAAATGGAGTTAAATCTTTTTAATTGATTAACGACCTAATTTGAATATTCTTTTATTTAGTTCTTTGATTTCTGCTTGAGAAAGAAATAAATTTTCTTTTGGATCAGATTTTAGGATTTCAATTTCTCCTTTTGAATAAGGTCCAACAATATAAGGGAGAATTCCTTTATGCATTTTATTTTACCACCATAATTACTAACGTAATTAAGATATTTAAATCCATTAGAATTTTCTAATTTTCGATTTCATAAGATTTGGATCTATTAGAGTAAAATAGAAAATTCCGAATCCTTTATTTGAATTTTGAATTTATCATATAGTTTGGATAAAATATTTCTTAGATTTGCCGTTTGTCTTTGATTTTCTAAAACTTTTATGGTTCTGTAGCCCAAAATATAAAGTGCCCCAGCTATTTTATCTTGAAAATCAGGCAATTTTTTTGAAACAGAAATCATCCCTACAAAACCCTCAATTATTTCATTAAATTTTTGCGGATTAAATATATGGATGGTTATATCGGCTCTTTCGGGGCTAAATGTAGTATCTCTATCGTAATCCCAATAGGAATCGCGTCTAGAGAAGGAAGGACGGTATTTACCAAACATGCATGTTACTTTCTCGCTCGAGAGTGCATTAAAGACAGCAGTGTTTGAATGACGGGGGATATATCCGATTTTATTGCTTTTGTACCAAACACTAACTGCGTGTGAATCGTATTTATTATTCGGTTCGGGTTTTAAACCAAAAATTGTTCCTTTTGGAAGACCGTTAAGAATATGACCATTACCTGTATAATAAATTCCAACAATTTGCTGATGGTGGATGGTATCTGGAGAATGAGTGGGAATTTTTGGGAATAATGGGGAATTATTGATTTTTTTTTTATGATTATGGTATGTTATCCCTGAGAAGTGGTTTTTTTGGCATTTAGAACAATAGTAGGGAACTTCTGAATTGTTTACTAGGTGCTCGAAAAGAGGTTGAATTTCGGATAAAACTTCCGTTTTCTTATTTATTAGGGGGTCCACAAATTTAGCTAAAAGGTGATTATATCTTTCCAATTCATTCATCTATTCCACCACCGAAACATTTTCATCATCTTTTATTCTGTTATTTTCTCTACTTGATTACTACTTCTAACTTCATTCTTCTATTTAAATATCGAAATTAGGTGTAGATGTGGGTCTTATTTTTAACTTATTTTGCATGAGTTGAGTCTTAATATAATTTTTAGAATTTGAGTTTTTAAAATTCATTCTTAATGACTAAGTAAATATAAAATTGGTAAAAAAGGGGAGAATTAAGGAACAACAAAATTTCGTTTAATTTTTTTGTGTTTTCTCATAATAATAACAACATTAACTGTAGCGACAGCCAACATAACAAGGATGCTGTATCCAGGGATTTTAATTCTCTGTTGTATATTGGCAGGAATGTAATCTATTGGTATACAGCCATTATTGCAATACGTTTCATTATCCCATGTTGCTTTTTCACCATACCAAGTAAGTGGGAAAACATAGAAGTAACCCATTGCATTTCTTTGAAGATCTGTAACATGGATTGAATGAACTGAAACACCGTTGTTGAATCCAATAAATACCCAAGGCATTAAATCCGTAGCAAGGTAATGTTGAATATCTACAAATAAATGTGCCCGTGCAGTTTCATTGAATTCAGTTAATCCTTCCATCATTTTCTTTTGAAGCCATGGATCATTGACTTGAGCACTGTTTGATATTGAAGTGTTGGAAAATAGTGGGTTGATATAGTTGCTTGGATCGTTGTAATCTGGCATCCATCCGATTAAGTACAAGTTTAATTCATTATGATAGAAGTAAAGTTTGTATAGGAATTCTACCCAGGTTACCCCAGTTAATTCAACAGCAATACCAATAAGTGATAAATCATATTGTGTTTCAATTCCAATATCTTCTCTGATAACATTTCCTAAGTTGTATGTATAATTGTAGCGTGCAATTGGAGTCGCGCTTTCTGCTAATGCGATCCATTCTGAATCTTCAGAATCTTCATTTAAACTTTGTGCTAAACCTTCGTCGATTAAGATTTGTCGAGATTTTGTTATATTAAGGGTGGCGACATCTTGTGGCTGGTGATATGCAATCCCGGGTGGAACCACTGAGGTCATTCTTACAATTAAATTTCTGTAAATGCTATTGATAATATAATCATAATCGATTGCATAGCTTATGGTTTGTCTAATTGTTTTATTAATTAAATCGTTGTTCATTCCCATATAAGTAATTATTGAACCCGGCATTGGATCTTCACATGTTATGATGTCAGAACCTTCAAATGGGCATCCCCAATAATCAAACGGACCCATGTGAATATCTCCAGCTAATAATGCAGTTGAAGTTGCTGATGAGCTTTCGTATTTAACAAAAGTGAAATTCTTTACCGCAGGAACTCCGCGGTAATAATCTTCGTACCATGTAAATTCTACTTTTTCTCCATCATTGCCCATGAATATGTATGGTCCTGTTCCAACTAAACTTCCATTAGGAAGTAGAATATCATCTGCTGGCATAACTGAAGCATCAACAATCATTGAACCTGTGAAGCATAATAATGAAACAAATGGTGCGAATACGTAATTCAATACAAATTTTACAGTAAATTCATCAATTATCTCAATTGATCTAATTACCAATTCTTCATTTAATGGTTCATATAATTTCGCAGTTTGAACATTTCCAATTTCAACAAGGTGAATTAATCGATCAAATGAAGCTTTAACTGCGGCTGCATTAAATGGATTTCCGTTGTGGAAATTAACACCTTCACGTAAATTAACAGTAAATTCTAAATGGTCTTCACTCCATGTGCCACAATCTACGGCTAATCTGGGAATAATTCTTAAGTATGGATCTCCTAAATCATAGGCATACAATCCTTCACTAACTTGATGAATAATATCAAAAGAAGCGCTATCCCAAGCATTTTGAGGATCAAGATCGTACCCGAAGCTTGTTGTACCTACTAATAAAGTATCTTCAGCGCTCCCTTGTGCTGAAGCAGGGAAAATATTGGTTGAGGGGGGGCTAATGAATAAGAAACTTAGCATCATCATTCCAAAAACAATAATTATATTAACTTTTTTCATTTTCTTCACAACATATTATTTTTACTTGAATTTACGTATTGCGATAAAAATTATTGTTGAAATACTTGCTACACCTAAAATAATTAGCATACCAAGAATATAAGGATTGCTCAATATTCCAGTCGGATTTAAACTTTCGTCGTTTGGGCAATATATCTCTGGATCCCATTCAGCTTTTTCACCATACCAGGTGAGTGGGAATACATAAAAGAAACCCATAGCATTCATTTGAAGGTCAGTAACATGGGGTGAATGAACTTCAATTCCGTTGTTGAAACCGATAAATACCCATGGCATTAAGTCGGTTGCAATGTATTCTTGAATGTCGTAATATATTTGCTGTCGTGCGCTGTAGTTAAATTCAGTTAATCCATCTATCATTTTTTCTTGGAGCCATGGATCATTGACTTGGGCACTATTCTTCATGGAAGTGTTGGAAAAGAGTGGGTTGATATAATTAAATGGATCATTATAATCGGGTATCCATACTATTAAGTACAAGTTTAATTCATTTGGATAAATGTATAATTTATCTAAGTATTCAATCCAGGTAACACCAGTTAACTCGACCTCGATACCAATAAGTGCTAAATCACTTTGTGCTTGAATTCCGATATATTCTCGAATAATATTTCCTATGTTGTATGTATAATTGTAGTATGCAATTGGGTCCCCACTTTCTGTGATTGCTATCCATTCAAAATCTTCAGAATCTTCATCCAAACCCTGGGATAAATTTGCGTCAATTAAGATTTGTCGAGCTTTTATTACATTATGGGTGGAAATATTTTGTGGTAAATGGTATGTAATTCCCGGTGGAACAACTGATGTCATTCTCACTATTAGGTTTCTGAAAATGCTGTTGATGATGTAATCGTAATCTATTGCACTGCTTATAGCTTGTCGAAGTGTTTTATTAATTAAAACGTTGTTCATACCCATGTAGGTTATGATTGAACCAGGTAATGGGCCTTCGCATGGTAAAATATAACAAATACTCTCCATACCGACCATTATATCTGGATCATAACCACCCATGTGAACATCTCCAGATACTAAAGCATATGAAATTGCTGATTGGGTTTCATATTTAACGAATGTGAATTTCTTTACTGAAGGAACTCCACGGTAATAATCTTCATAGTATTCAAATTCTACTTTTTCTCCATCATTTCCCATATATTTGTAAGGACCAGTTCCGATTAATGTATTATTTTCATTAATAATATTGTTTGCTGGCATAACAGATGCATCGATAATCATTGATCCAGTGAAACATAATAATGAAATAAATGGAGCAAACACATAATTCAATACAAATTTAACAGTGTATTCATCAATAATTTCAACTGATTTAATTACCAATTCTTCATTTAGTGGTTCATATAATTCCGAAGTTTGAACAACTCCAGTCTCAACTAAGTGGATTAATCGCTCAAATGAAGCTTTAACCGCTGTTGCATCAAATGGATTACCATTATGGAAAGTAATTTTTTTACGTAAAGAAACTGTAAATTCTAAATTGTCTTCACTCCATGAACCACAATCTGCGGCTAATCTGGGAACTATTCTTAAGAATGGATCTGCTAAATCATAAGCAAACAAACCTTCACTAACTTGATGAATAATATCGAATGATGCACTATCCCAAGCATTCTGAGGATCAAGATCATATCCGAAGCTTGTTGTGCCTACTAGTAATGTGTCTTCTGCGCTCCCTTGTGCCGAAACAGGGACAAAATTGGTTGATGGGGGAATAAAGAATAAGAAACTTAGTATCATCATCCCAAAAACAATAATTACATTAAATTTTTTCATATTAACTATCATTCTTTTTACGTCTTCTCATAATAATTACAACATTTACTGTAGCAACGCTCAACATTACAAGGATGCTGTATCCCGGAATTTTTTCTATAGGTTCTGAAGGCCAATCTTCTATTGGCATACATCCATTATTGCAATAAGTCTCATCATCCCATGTTGCATTTTCACCATACCATGTGAGTGGAAATACATAGAAATAGCCCAATGCATTTCTTTGAAGATCTCTAACATGGGATGAATGGTATGTACCCCCGTTGTCGAAACCGAGAAATATCCAAGGCATTAAATCTTCAGCAAGGTATTTTTGGATATCTCCATATAAATGTGCACGTAATGTTTCATTAAATTCATTTAAACCTTCCATCATTTTCCCTTGAAGCCATGGATCGTTGACTTGGGCAGTGTTTGACATTGAGGTGATGGAGAATAGTGGGTTGATATAGTTGCTTGGGTCGTTGTAATCTGGCATCCATCCGATTAAGTATAAGTTCAATTCATATGGATAGTAGAATAATTTATTCAAGAATTCAGTCCAAGTCACACCTGTTAATTCGACAGAAATACCAATAAGTGATAAATCATATTGAGCTTGAATTCCTATTTCTTCTCGAATCCAATTTCCTTCGTTGTATGTATAATTGTAGTGTGCAATTGGGTCTTCACTTTCTGCAATTGTGATCCATTCAGAATCTACAGAATTTTCATTTAAACCTTTAGATAATCCTGCGTCGATTAAAATTTGTCGAGCTTTTGATACATCATGAGTGGAAACATTTTGTGGTTGGTGATATGTAATACCTGGTGGGATCACTGATGTCATTCTTACAATTAAATTCCTGTAAATGCTGTTAATGATATAATCATAATCGATTGCAAGGCTAATAGCGTGTCGTAGTGTTTTATTAATTAATTCGTTGTTCATGCCTATATATGTTATAACTGAGCCTACTATTGGCTCTTCATAAGTTAGTATATCAGAATTACCCCATGGGCTTAAAATGTTAAAATAAAAATTCCCAGGAACCATATGAATATCTCCGCCTAGTAAAGCTGTTTCAATTGCACCTGAACTTTCAAATTTAATTAAATAAAATTTCTTAACCGCCGGAGTTCCTCGGTAATAATCTTCATAGTATTCAAATTTCACTTTTTCGCCATCTTTACTCATAAATTTGTATGGACCGGTTCCAATTAGTGTATCATTTGTACTAATTATATCGTTATCTGGCATAACCGATGCATCTATTATCATTGAACTTGTTATGCATAGCAAAGAGACAAATGGAGCGAACTTATAATTCAATACAAATTTAATTGTAAATTCATCAATTATCCCAACTGATCTAATTACCAATTCTTCATTTAGTGGTTCATATAATTCTGCAGTTTGGAGAACTCCTGTCTCAATTAAATGAATTAATCTGTCAAATGAAGCTTTAACCGCTGCTGCATCAAATGGATTTCCATTATGGAAAGCAATTTTATTACGTAATGTAACTGTAAATTCTAAATGGTCTTCACTCCATGTCCCACAATCTGCGGCTAATCTTGGGACAATTCTTAAGAAAGGATCACCTAAATCATAGGCAAACAAACCTTCACTAACTTGATGAATAATATCGAATGATGCACTATCCCAAGCATTTTGAGGATCGAGATTGTATCCAAAGCTTGTTGTTCCCACCAGCAAAGTATCTGCTGAGCTACCTCCATCTTTAACAGGGACAGTAATGGCTGATGAGGGACTAAGGAATAAGAAACTTAGCGTTACCATCCCAAAAAGAATAAAAACATTAAATTTCTTCATTTTCTTCACAAAGTCTTGATTTTTACTGAATAAAATTATGAGGTTAATAACCATTTTGTATAAATTCAAGTATATAAATCTTGCTAAAAATAAGTGATACAATTTAAATTAAATGATTATAGCATGATTTCACTAAAATGGAAAAATATAACTTAAAAAACCTTTTCTATTGCAAGATAAGAAAAAGGATATTAAATTATCAAATCATCTTTAATTTGGACCGTTAATGAAATAAAGTAATTACTTTTTTATTCATAACAATTTTTGCATAGCTAAGGGCTGATGAATTAATTAAGAAAAAAGTTAAAAAAATGGGGGAGAATTAAATTACATGATTTCTCTTACATTTTTTTCGTCCATTGATAATAGAAATAACTGTTGCTGCATCGATACCCAACATAACGATTAAATTGTAGCCGGGAAGTTTTATTCTCTCTTTCTCTGCTTCAGGAGGCGCTCCACAAGTATTACAATATTGGAAGAATTCATCCGTGATCTCTGCTTTTTCACCATACCAGGTGAGTGGGAATACATAGAAGTAGCCCATTGCATTTCTTTGAAGATCTGTAACATGGTTTGAATGAACTGAAATTCCGTTATTGAAACCGATGAATACCCATGGCATTAAATCAGTTGCGATATATTCTTGAATATCATAGTATATTTGTGCTCGTGCTGTTTCATTAAATTCTGTTAATCCTTCCATCATTTTCTCTTGAAGCCATGGATCATTAACTTGAGCAGAGTTTGACATTGAATTGGGGGAGAATAGGGGGTTGATATACGTAAATGGATCGTTGTAATCTGGCATCCATCCAATTACATACAAGTTTAATTCATTATGATAGAAGTATAATTTATATAAGAATTCAATCCATGTTACGCCTGTCAATTCGAGTGAAATTCCAATTAGGGATAAACTAGTTAGAGCTTCTTCTCCAATATTATTTTCCGGTCTTGGAACAGAACCTTGGTTAAAAGTATAATTATAGCTTGCAATTGGGTGTGAACTCTCTGATAACGCAATCCATTCAGAATCTTCAGAATCTTCATCTAAACCTTGTGATAATCCTGCCTCGATTAAGATTCGCCTAGCTTTTGATACATCATAGGTTGCAACATTTTGCGGTTGGTGGTATGCAATCCCAGGAGGAATCACGGATGTCATTCTTACAATTAAGTCTCTGTAAATGTTATGGATGATATAATCATAATCAATTGAATAGCTTATTGCTTGTCGTATTGTTTGATTAATTAATATGTTGTTCATACCCATGTATGTTATGATTGAACCAGGTTTTGGTTGTTCTACTGTCAATTTATCTGAACCTAAGAAATTGATTAAGAAATCTGGATCATAACTACCCATGTGAACATCTCCAGCTAAAAAAGCTGCGGAAATTTCGGATGAAGTTTCATATTTAATGAAGTTGAATTTTTTAACTGCAGGAGTTCCTCGATAATATTCGGGATAGTATTCAAATTCTAATTTTTCTCCATCATTGCTCAAATATTTGTAAGGACCTGTTCCAATTAAAGTTCCATAAGGAGAAATTATATCATCTGCTGGCATTACTGACGCATCAACTATCATTGAAGCAGTGAAACATAATAATGAAACAAAAGGTGCGAACACATAATTCAATACAAATTTAACGGTATATTCATCAACTACAACCATTTCTGCAATTACCAATTTACCATTTAATGGTTCATATAATCCCGCAGTTTGAACAACTCCAATTTCAACAAGATGAATTAATCGGTCAAACGAAGCTTTGACTGCTGCTGCATTAAAAGGATTTCCATTATGGAAAGTAACACCTTCACGTAATATAACGGTAAATTCTAAATGGTCTTCACTCCATGTACCACAATCTGCTGCTAATCTTGGGACTGTTCTTAAGTATTGATCTCCTAAATCATATGCAAACAAACCTTCACTAACCTGATGAATGATGTCATAAGAAGCACTATCCCAAGCATTTGCGGGGTCTAAATCATATCCGAAGCTTGTTTTTCCAATCAATAATGGGTCTGCCGAACTGCCAGTTTCTTTCGCGGGAGCAAAAATTGTGGAAGGGATACTGAAAGATATAAGAATAAATGTTAATATTCCAAAAAATGCGATAATTTTAGTTTTTTTCATTTTAACCATCATATTTTCTGTGTTTTTTTATGATTGTTATAATAGTAGCTGAAATAACTCCTAACATAACGATTAAATTGTAACCCAGAATTTTAATCGTTTCTTCAGGGGGTGCTCCGCAATTATTACAATATTGGAAGAATTTATCACTGATTTCAGCTTCCTCGCCATACCATGTGATTGGGAATACATATAAGTTGCCCATTGCATTTCTTTGAAGACCTGTAACATGGGTTGAATGAACTGAAATAGCATTATTAAATCCAATGAATACCCAAGGTATCAGATCAGTGGCAATATATTCTTGAATATCATAATAAATTTGTGCTCGTGCTGTTTCATTAAATATAATTAGAGCATCCATCATTTTTTCTTGAAGCCATGGATCGTTGACTTGAGCACTGTTTGACATTGAAGTGTTGGAGAATAGTGGATTGATATAGTTGCTTGGATCATTGTAATCTGGCATCCATCCTATTAGTGCTAAATCGATATCAGGGTATCCCCAGTGCATAGATATATACATGAGATATTCAATTCTTGTCCAAGGATCCAATGTAATATTTATACCTATACTTCTGAGACCTAATTTTAGTAACTCCCCAAAATCTTCGCGTAATTCATTATCAGTGAAATAAAAATATTTTAAAGATATAATGGGATTATTGCTGATTGCTATATCGTTCCATTCTTCTTCAGATGACATTCCATTCAAACCATATTGTTGCGCAATCCCAGCATCGATCAAGATTTGTCGTGCTTTTGATACATTATAGATGGCAACATCTTGTGGTTTGTGAAATGCAATACCAAGAGGAACCACGGATGTCATTCTTACTATTAAGTTTCGGTAAATATGGTTGATAACATATTCATAATCTATAGCATAGCTAATTGCCTGCCTTATTGTTTTATTAATTAATGTATTATCCATTAGCATATAAGTAATAATTGAACCAGGTTTTGGTTGTTCTACTGTCAATTTATCTGAACCTAAGAAATTGATTAAGTAGTCAAGATCGTGATTCCCCATATGAATCTCTCCAGATAATAATGCTTGTGAAATTGAGGTAGTGTAGTCATATTTGACAAATGTGAATTTCTTTACTGCAGGAACTCCACGGTAATAATCTTCATAGGATTCAAATTCTACTTTTTCACCATCATTACCAATGAATTTGTAAGGACCCGTTCCGACTAATGCCCCATTAGGAGCAATTATTGTGTCTGCTGGCATATCTGATGTATCTACAATCATTGAACC
>JAUWOE010000303.1 GCA_030612265.1 Promethearchaeum sp. | reverse complement strand
CAATTATTATTGAAATCACTTCAATATTACGCAATATGGATAAAGTAAACACATTTCTCCGAAAAAAAGAATTTATTGAAAAGAAATTCAAGAAAAAATTCCGCGGTTTTTTTATTGCTGCGGGAAGCGAATTAACACAACAAGAAATTGCCGATATTACGGTTCTCTTACGAAAACACCAAAGTGAATTGATTAATCTTTAAAATTTCAGTTTTTTTTCTTCAATATCTGCTTATCATTAAATCTAATAAAAAAATACTGGTATTCATCTCAATATGAAATTATCTTGAAATATCACAAACAACACGAAAAGAATATTTTTTCCACAAGCATCTCATGTTACACGGGCGATTTGCATGATGAGCGGTGCAAGTTGGTTTCTTCCTCGACTTATTGGTTTGGGAAAAGCCACTGATCTAATTTTGACAGGACGCCATCTTGAGGCTCAAGAGGCTTTAGAAATTGGATTGGTCAATAATATCTATCCTGCTGCAGATTTTAACACACACGCGATAGAGTATGTCCAAAATATTGCTTCTTTGCCAACCAGAACGCTAGGCTATGATAAGACAATGTTAAATTTCTCGCGTTTAAACGGATTGGTTCCTTCAATGCACCATGAATTTAACCTCACCGTGAAAAATATGGGAACTCAGGATTATAGCGAGGGTATTGCTTCATTTAGAGAAAAAAGAAAGCCCAATTTTAAGGGAAAATAATGGTTTACAAATGCCTCTTCTCGTCACACCTTTGAACTTATATAAGAAGAAATAGCTTTAAATAACAATATGAGATATTACTAATTAGTGAACAGCTCACTATGAAGTAAAGAAATTTACTAGCTGATCTGGATTTTAAACACCTTTAGTGTTGATGTAACGGTGTGTGAATCATAAATTCAGGTGAACAGCTCGCCTATAAGGTAGGAAACTACCAGCTGATCTTCTTGTTTTATCTTCTTTCCTTTTGGAGTTTTCTCTATTTAATTCAATCGTCATATTTTGGAATGAAATTCCTGCGTATCAAAGATTTTGAAACCACTCGACATTTTTCACAGCAATTTATAAGTTCCAATGATTGAAGTTTTTCAAAATATAATATTTCAACGCGCTTTCCCATTGATTGAACTTTCTTAACAAGCGGGACAAAATCCATCACTACTAACTAAAATCCCCACATCATAAACATCATCATAGGCATCACTTAATATATCAACCGCAATCGCAATCGCAATATCATCACCTTTTATTGTCCCTTTTAATTGTTGAATATGCGCATCTAGATTGACAACCCGAAATTCGAGTTTGCATAAAGTTAATTTTATGCTTTCATTTCGTAATCGAGCGAAAAATTTTTGTTGTTCTATGTATGTTCTTGGATTTCTCTGTTGATTGAATGGTGATGAATAATAATTTATACCGACAAGATTTCGATTCTTTGTAGTTAAGGAGCGCCCCATTTCTGCAAAGTTAAATTGGAATTCCCTATACTTTTTACCAATTGTTTGTAAACCATGATAAAAATTCGGACCGTCGATATAGATTTTGACACGAGGTCTGTCTGCTCCACTCGATTCATCGGTTTCATTTTGCCTTTGCATATACGCATATTAGTGCTAACTGCTAATAAATTTATCTTCTTTATTATGGATTATGCTCATTAATCAAAAAAGTATTTGCTTTTCATCTTATTACTTCATTATTTCTTCTGACAGTTCTGACTTATAAAAACAAATAGAATCATAATATTTCTTAAATCTCCTTCTACAGAACTCGAAAAAAAATCATGTTTTTTACAAAACTTTTAAGGTTGATTAGAAAACATAGAAGATTATGGCACTGGTTACTATCGGTATAAGTATGTTTGGACCGCTACTCCTATCGAAATTAAAGGATAAAATGATAGAATGGTGTGTTAAAAAGGGGAAGGAAAAATTAAAATTAAAATTTTTAGGTTGGGTAAAAGGTAAACTTAAAGAAACTTTGGAGAAGAAAGAATCTAAAACATTGGAAAAATTATATGAGCTGGTTGAAGTAGATCTTCAAAATCTCGATCCTGACAGCGAACACGAATTAAGAACTCTTTTAAATGAATCTTTTAAGGAAGTCCAAGAAGATCTGGAAGAAATCTTACATAACATTAGCGATTTAAAGGAGCTTGTACAATTTTCTATCGAAAATTTGAATGCTTCATTCTCTAAATATGATATGACATTAGATCAAAGGTTAAAATCCTTAGAAAATTCACTATTAACTATTATTTCCGAAAAATCAGATTTACTTCTTAAAAATATTGTTAAAAACTTAAATTCGGAACTTTCACAGATAAATATAAAACTTGGGGAAATTGGACAAAAGGTAGATAAAGTGCAAAAATCCATGGATCACCATGGACAAGTAAGCTCCGAATATTTCTCAATTCTCGTTGAAAAAATGACAGATATGACCTTGCAAATTGAAACAATTAAAACAACTCAAAATGAACAGTCTATTACAGTACAAAATAAAATTAAAGAAACTACAAGTATAAAACTTGCATATGAGCGTATTTGGCCAAAAATTGATTCTAATTTAAGCCGAAAGTTGAGGGAAAAAATGGTTACAGTCATTCAAAATGATCCTTATCATCGAACTATAGTTAATCCTGTTGTATTGGGTGCAATGCGTATTGTCCCTCGTCATATTTTTGCTAATTTGGATTATTTCGAAGATGAAGAACTTACTTTTCTCGAACCTAAACTCTTGAAGCAATTATACCAACCCGATAAACCCATGAGAATTACAATTAATACCAACTCTAGTACACCAAGTGTCATTGCAATTATGATGTCTCTTTTTCAAATGAAACCAAATGATAAGATTCTTTTTGTAGGCGCAAAAGGTGGTTATATACAAAGCATTGCAGCGGAAATTGTAGGAGCTAAAGGAAGAATCAATATATATTCTAAAGATCAGGAAGCAATTATCAGAAACGAAAATATATGCAATTCACAAACACCTTATGGTAATATTATGAAATGGTTGTATGGAGATTCATTCAAGGATGTAACTCGGTTATATTCCTATGCACCTTTTAATTGTATCTTCATTTGTGGACAAATAAATTACATCCCCAAACAATTTCTTGCTCTATTAGAAGATAAAGGAATTTTAATTGCACCAATAGGAGGACAAAAACAACAAGAATTTACAATATTCGAAAAGAAGGGGGATAGATATAAACGAAACATTATCAGAGATTTTGAGGTAATTTTTGGACCTGTAATATAAGCAAGAAAAATTTTTTACGATTATCAAGCTCAGAAGGTTCATAGAATGATAATACAGCTTCATAAACATAAATTAATTCTCAATGACCCATCTAAGGTCAATAATTCAGTGCCATTATTTTTCCGATTGATATATGATCTATTTTAAGTTGGATTGTAGGATTCCAATTAACTTGAATAATTCTGATATCTTTCAAATTATTGATTTTTACTGTGGGTTTTTCACAATTTTCTTATTTTTTCATATATTTAATCCCTATGTGATTTATAAAATTTACGAGATTTTCGATTCAATTCAAGGTGAAGGCTCTTGGATGGGGATTCCTGCTTCATTCATACGGTTTTCAGGCTGTAATCTCCGCTGTTCATGGTGTGATACTAAAGATTCTTGGGATCCCGAGAAAGGGCAAGAAATGAAAATTGAAGAAATAATTCCGCATATAAATTACCCAACAGTGATTATTACCGGAGGAGAACCAAGTCTCTATGATCTTGAAGAATTAATTCTCGTTAT
>JAUWOE010000185.1 GCA_030612265.1 Promethearchaeum sp. | reverse complement strand
ATTCTTTTCGGTTTATCATTTTTATCACCAAAGTTGGTTAGAGGTTTTTTCCTATTTTATTTAAATCTTGGGATTATTAATGCTTTTATTTCGAGAATTCGGTTTGTAAAATAACAATGATATCAGAATATTTCTTCTAATTATTTTAATTCTTTGGCACTCACTTCTATTTTCTGAGTTTTAAGACGTTTTTTTGATAAATTTCCTAAAAGGAGATATCCCAAAGCGCCGATTAAGCACAATATTCCAGCACAATACCATAAAACATAATCTCCAAATGTATACATGACCACCCCCGCAAGGATCACACCAAATAAACGAGGAATGGTCCTTTGTAAAGAAAATACTGCCATATATCGACCGCGTTTATCTTCAGGAGCAAACTGGGCTACGAGTGATTGTGAAAATGATGCGATGATCATTTCTCCGGTGGTTATAATTGCCATCGCGACAAAAAACCAAATTTCATTTGAGACAAAACCATACATAAGAAAGCCAATTCCGTAAAAAATAACCCCCAAAGCCATCAATTTGAAGGGAGAATATTTGGAGATTTTCCGTGTAATAAAAAATTGGAATAATACGACCATTCCGGCGTTTAAACTAATTAATAACCCAAATTTGCTCGCTGGAAATCCATGCTGGTCGCGTAAAAAGACAGGTAAGCTTGAATTCATTTGTAAATAAACTAAAGCCACAAGAGATGCAATAAATACATATAACATGAACACTCCATCTTTTAGCACGTGGCTATAACCTTGCATCGTATTCATGAAGGTTTCTTTATGCTTCTTTGTAAGGGTTTCGGATTTGGTTTCCGGAATTTTATAGAAGACTATTACCGCGGTAATTATGCTAGCTACAGCATCACCGATGAAAAGCGTAAGGAATCCTTGGGTCAAGAGCAAACCACCTAAAGCAGGACCAATAGTAACGGATAAATTGGTCGTTACCCGCAAGATCGCATAACCTGAATTTCGCTTTTCAAGAGGGAGCATGTCGGCAACCATCGCTTGTCTTGCAGGACGTCCTGCAGCCCCCATTAATCCTAAAAAAATAGCGAATAGGTAAAAAAAATTCAAATCATTGACAAATCCCATAACTAAGCTACCCAAACCGCTAAAAATTAATCCGAATAACATGACAGGCTTCCGACCGTATTTATCAGATAAAGAACCGCCCAATATACTCCCAATAATTCCCCCTGCAGAAAGAAATGAAAATAGATACCCTACCTCAATCAAACCGACATTAAAATGCTCGGTAACATACAAAGCATAAAAAGGGAATAAGAGCCCGCTGCCCAAAACGTCAATGAAGCTTGATAAGATCAAAATCCAGAACTTTTTGGGAAATTCATTGTATGTACTTTTAATTTTTGTGAACATGACTTTAATTCTCTTTCATTCTTCTCTTTATTCTTATTCAGCATTAGGTTTTCATACTATAAACTCTTTTCCCCAGATAAATCTTTGGAATAAACTTATTAGAATGCAATTAATGATGTATAAGTTCCTTTACCAAGATTATTCAATTTTTGCTTTAATTTTTGGTTTAAAAAACTTAAATTTCCTTATTAGAATCATAATTTGGGTTTTTTTTTATTATTAAGATTTTTGATATAATTATTTATTTCTTCCTTTTTATATGCAATTCCATCCACCATGCATAAACATGTTGGTGAGATGAATTCGGTCGTGGAGGTCATTCGAGCGGGAAATCAAACTTCTTAACAATCTTCTTAACAATCTTCTTTAAATAACTTTAAAATTAACAAAAATTTTTAATCTGAATCAAAAATTGATTTGAAAAGACTGCTTAAATTCATTTTCAGAGCATTCATCAATATTAACCAATCGATTAATTGCAATCCTAGTTATTTTTTCTTATTTAGATTTAGAAAAATTATTAATTCGTTTGTTTTTTAGATAATTTAGGATTTTAAATACTCATTTGAGATTGGTTTTATAATTTTATATTTCTTCTTTTTTTTATCATTATCAAAGTGGAACATGAAGAAAAAAAATCGAACTACTAAAGATTGATCAATTCACTTTGGTGTTTTCGCAAGAGAACCGTAATATCGGCAATTTTTTGTTGAGATAATTCACTTCCCGCAGCAATAAAAAATCCACGGAATTTTTTCTCATATCTCTTTTCAATAAATTCTTTTTTTCGGAGAAATGTGTTCACTTTATTTATCATCCGTAATATTGAAGTGATTTCAATTATAATCGGTGGTTCTTCAGATAAACCATCAATTTCTATTTCATCTGTTCCATTAGGAAAAACAAATCTATTTTTATCTTTAAGTTTTATTGGTTTGAGTAATACTTTAGATAGACCTTCTCCTTCAAGGATTCTAATGATAACATTGCGTGCAAATTGTTCAAATGGTTTTCCTAATTGTGTTTGTAGATTATTTAATATATCCAACATTTTATCTGATTTCTTATTTGATTCATCAAATCTTTTATCATGATCATCAAATCTTTTATCATGATCATCAAATCTTTTATCATGATCATCAAATCTTTTTTGTATTTCTTCAAATCTTTTATCTGATTTTTTATCCGATTCTTCAAATCTTTTTTGTATTTCTTCAAATCTTTTATCTGATTTCTTATCCAATTCTTCAAATCTTTTTTGTGATTCTTCAAATCGGCGGTCAATTCGTTCCATTGCTTCTGCAAAGTGATCAATTGTCACAAGTTTTGCCCTTTCTTCCAAAACTTCTCGCAGACGCCGAGTAACAATTTCTTCAATTACTTGTATTATTTCAGGTTCAAGACGATTTGACATTCTAACCTCACTATAATAATGCAATTTTATCTACTTAAATACCATCTATTTTATTTGCTTCTAATTGCTTTTAAAATTTTTTTCCATTTCCATATGAATAAAAATTTTGATTGTAAACAGAAGTCTTTATAAATAGTTAGAATATAAAGATGCTTGCGCATAAAATCTGAGTCAATTAATCTAGAACTTATAAACTAATTATTTAGGAAGTTTATCTTGGGATTGTCGCAAATCTATATTTAAAAGAAAGTAGACCCAATTTACTGCCAAAATTATTGAAAGATAATAATCAATTAATTCTCTTTAAATTATTTCGAGATAAGGGAGATCAGATTAGTTTAACCATTGTTCAATTTCTGCCTCAATCTTTGAATGTGGTATTCCCTTGCCTTCTTGAAGCTGTTGTTTTCCTTTCATAATTTGGGACTTTACATAAGTATGATATATAACTTCATCAATTGTAACATTATCGGGGAGTTCGTGAATCATCTTTATGAAATTCTCTTTTATTTTTTGTGATAAATTTTAACAACCTTTAAAAATTATATATAACTCAAATTTAAATCCTTCTTGATCATTCCAAGGATATGCAAATTGATTAATTATTCCTGCAAATGGTTTCCTTGTCATTTATCAAAGTGATACAGGAATATATCTAAATAATGATGGTAATGATGGTAATGATAGTAATAATGTTAATTTCATCGATAAAGATGGCATTACAATTATTGATTCTTATACTTATTCATCGAGTTCAGATGATGTAAGTTGGGGCAGATTAGTAGACGGAGGTTCAATATGGACGACTTTCGCTGAACCTACTCCAGGTGCGTCAAATGGTTAAACATCAAAAATATATAATTAAAACATTAAAAAATATTCAATTAAATTAGGAATTATTCAAGAATAAATATAAATAAAGTGATATTCATCATCAAATTGAACGCCGAATGGCAAAGGATTGAAGGATAGAGAGAATCACTTTTATTTTTTAATAGAGTGCATAGCCAACTAAAAACTAACATTAACAAAAAGAAAATTATACAAGAGATAATTAAAAAGTGAAACCCTGTGTTATCCCTAATAATTCCATGATGTACTATATGTATTCCGGCAAAGGCTAATCCGTTTACAATGGTGGCTGTTTTTTCATTCCACTTGATTATTACTGAATTATGAATCATTCCTCTAAAGAATATTTCTTCCCCAATTGGACTAAATATAATAGAAGGAAAAGTCACCATTAAAAATAATGAAAATTTTCCATCAATTCCCCAATCTTCACTCTCTGCTGGGAGATATTGAGAACCAATATTCACAAACCAATTATTAATCGAATCGTTAAAGAGTATATATCCAAGAAGAAAAACCAAGAGCGAATATAATAATCCGATTATAAGTCCATGAAATAACCAAATTTTTTTATTTGGTTTCTTTAAACCAATTCGATTCCTTCCCTCTTTTGTTAAAAATATAAAAGATAAAAACCACATTAAAAGAAAATTCAGTAGAATTAACATTCTCGCTTCATTTGGACCAAATAGACCATAACTACGTAATGTTCCCAATAAAATAAATAAGATAGTGCATAGGATTAAAGAATTTTTGAAAATATTCTTAGAATAGGAGTTTAGGATGAGATCTGGGACATTAGATGTTGATATTGATGATGATGATGATGATTTAGTTTTTTTGATATTATTATCTATCATTTTTTCTTTTACCTACATTTTTTCATAATTTAATAATCCCTTTTAGATTTTAAACTAAAATAGAGACCAAAATTTATCACCAAAAATCTACTTAAAGGTTTATCTTGAGAATATCATAGGAATTTGAACATAATTTAACTTTATAATAGTTAAAACTTAATTCTGAGAAAATAATTCATTGATTGTGAATATTTCGTTCTCATTTAATCAATATTTTCGTGTTTTATTAACGATTTTTTGCTCAATTTTGGAGATTCTTAAATAATAATCTTTCAAATCTGAATTGTAGAAGAAAAAAATTTATCATAACTGAATAGACCATTACGATAACTTTCCCACAATCTTAGCCACTCTCTTATTATTTCCAAATATGTGTTAGATGATCGCGGTATATAGGAACGTAATTTCGTTTTTACAAAATTGTGATCGATTTCAATTAATTTTTGCTCTAAATTGATAAACATTGTTGCCATGTTGTCCTCGATCTCTGATGAAGTTACATATTAAAATCTTCTTTGTTGCAATTATTTATAAGAAAAAGGGAAAAAAAGGTATAAATCTTAATATTTTTTTACTTATCCAGAAGATTGGGCAAATTTTCGGTACATTATAACTGCTAATAAGAATAGAGCTAATCCTTCCAAGGCTATCCAAAGAGAATTCAAGAGTATGGATGGATGCCAAAATGCTAATCCATTGATCATTAAATCTTGAAATATTAATACCACTATTCGCGTAGGAATCCATCCAACATAGGGAATTAGTCCAGGAGCAACTATTTCGAGAGGGAAAAAGGCTCCACTAAACATCATCATGGGAATCAATAATAACCAAATTCCCCCTCCTGCTGCTTCAGGTGTTTTTAATATAGTACTAGATACAAAAGCCAACGCATTTTGGAAAAGCGCTAAGAGTAATACAGTTATCAAAGTTCCAAATAACATTGATGCAATATCGTGAAAAATCGGTCTAAATCCAAAAAGGCTTAACATCCCAACTCCAATAACAAATTGAAGCATAATAATTATGGTATTGGAAATCATATATCCCATTATGATATCTCCAGGAGTAATTAGTGATGATTCCAATCGTTTCAATAATCCATCTTTTCGTTCCGATGTTAAAAGTATGACAGCACCAGTGATACTCGATAATATTCCATACATTAGATATCCGGGGGTCCCCAAAGTCAATTGTGATATCTGTTCACCGGAAATTGTTTGTTCTACATGTTCAATTTTCACTGCATTGGGATCATAATTTACGATTCCATTGATAACTCCCATTATAGTTGAAGAGATGATTGTACGTGAAATTTCACTTGTACTATCTTGATAAATGATCTCGATGGTTTTTTCTAACGTTGTCGTAGTGCGATTAATATATAATTCAAACCCTTGGGGAAATATGATATATGCATCGATTTCTTTATTTTTTAATTGCTCTAAGGCACTAGAATTGGATTCGATTTCTTTCATTATGAAATCTTCCATCTCATCGATGGTGTTGCAAATATAGGATATGCTCAAATATGGATTTTCGGCAGAAGTTGTATCCAAATCGACGTATCCAACTGAATAAGTATAGCTTTCATTATTATTATTCTCCATTCCACCAAAAACGATTCCCATGATTGAATAAAATAAAATTGGTATTAGAATTGTAAATAAAAGCCCTTTTCTATCTCGGAAGAATGTTTTTAAATTTTTAACTGCTACATCCCAAAATTTTACCATTTTCATTCCCTCCTAATCCCGCAATCTCCTTCCTGTGAGATTGATAAATACATTTTCCAATGAATTTGCTTTCACATTCATATCGGAGATGTGAAGGTTCATTTCCTGAATATCTTTTAAAAGATCTGGAATTGTTAATAATCCATTATGGATTGCAATCCGAAAGAGATTATCCTCATCGATATAGCTGACATTCTTAAAATGGGATTGTTGAGAATTTTCTTGGAGTTTTTTTTGCACGGTTGTATCGGATTCATGAAATTTAAATTCGATGACATCTCCTCCGGAATATTCCCGTTTCAAATCAAAGGGTGAATCCAAGGCGATAATCTTCCCGTGATCAATAATTGCTACACGATCTGAGAGATAATCGGCTTCATCCATATAATGGGTAGTTAAAAAGACCGTTTTTCCTTTTTTTTTAAGATTTAAAAGGAATTCCCATATTAAACGTCGCGTTTGGGGATCCAATCCTGCAGTGGGCTCATCTAAAAAGATTAAATCTGGATCATTAACTAATGCTATCAGCAGATTTAATCGTCTTTTCATCCCTCCACTAAGTTTTCTTGCAAGAGAGTTTCGTTTTTCATCTAATCCTACATGGGAGATTAAGAAGTCGGCATATTTTTTTAATTCTTTCAAAGGACGTTCATACATCTTTCCAAAAAAGATCAGATTTTCATAAACCGTTAAGTTATTATAAAATACTAAATCTTGGGGGCAGATCCCAATGTGTTTTCTAACTTTGTTTGGTTCTGATATTACATCGTATCCAAACACTTTTACCGTTCCAGCAGTAGGTTTTAACGCTGCAGATGCAATGCTTATTGTGGTGCTTTTTCCCGCACCATTCGGCCCTAAAAAGGAGAATATTTCTCCTTCCTTCACTGAAAATGATATATCTTCAACAGCATGCACATTACCATCTGGATATATTTTTTTTAAGTGATTAATTTCTAACGCAATTGTTCCATTGTTTTGTAAAACCATTTTTATTTTCCTCTTTTTAGCCCCCAGAGTTGTAAACCCATAGATTTATATTAAATTCTTATCAAATTTTTTCTTTATATTAATTCTATATTGATAATTTTGATTTTAAATCTTGACTTTACAAGTTAGAAGTAACTTAAAACTTTTTCCTCAAATTAAGTAATCAAAAAGTCCACTGATGACAGAATCGAATCAAAATTAGGGGAAAAGTTTTTCACAATCTCAGATTAAATGTTTGAAATCGAGA
>JAUWOE010000187.1 GCA_030612265.1 Promethearchaeum sp. | reverse complement strand
AGCCGTCCTACGCTTCTAACATTATATTTATTATCACCCAATAAAATAATTCGCAGAAAAACAAAATATGCAATAAAATTGGCACGAGAAGTGTTGGGAAAACCTACGTTTAGTGATCGGCTTAAATCCTCAGTATTATTCATTTCTGCAATAATTGAAGGTATAAAATATTCATTCTCCAAAATTTTCGGACGTGAGACAATAATTTATCAACCTATTAACCGAAAGATGGAATATAACATAGAATCTCACGCAGTTATCGTAATTGTGAAAAAACAGATCAAGAAATGGGTAAGATTAAATAAACCGTTTCATTGGGTTCAAAAACAACTGAAATTAATCCCAAGTAAAGAAACGCTCTTGAAAAAAGTAAGTCAGATCTCAAAAACCAAATATTATAGTTTATCAATTGCAAAAATGCAGAATATATGGGGAAAGATATTTTCCAACCCAAATAATCTCCAGGAATATTGGAAAAGTGCGGGCGGGAAACAAATCCTTAGCAACACAGGTTAATTCCGTTTTCAAAAATTATAAATTAAATTATGATCAACACACTCGCAAATTTGTTTTTCATAAAATTTTTCTTTTTTTATTGATTTACTTAACATGAAATGGATGATGAGTTACGCCGCATTAGAATGCAAAAAATGCAAGAAATGTTAAACAAAAAAAAACAGGCAGAACAACGATCTCAGAGAGTGGAAATACCTATAGATAAAAAAATGGATCAAATTCTTGCAGTATTACTCGCCCCCAATGCAAATCAATATCTCAGCGCAATTAAAGAGCGAAATTATAATTTATACGTTAAAATCCGTCTAAAAATTTTTCCTCCAAAGATTATGCCTGAATTGGATTTATTAATACAATATCTTCGACAAGGAATGATTAGGCGTGGTGTTATTTCACTTATTGAAATTCAGCAAATTGAACGGCAAGTTTTGGGTATCGGATCTACGATTACAATCAAAAAGCAAGGTCAAGATGCGAAATCTCTTTCTAATTTTCTAAAGGACGATGAAGATTAGAAAATTGAAATAGAATATAAAAAAAAAAATATCCTTGAAATGAACATCTCTTTTATTATTCTATACTTATTTTAGGAGATTAAAATTTTTCAAGAAATTTCGGGATAAAAATCAATGTTTTTTATATTTTCCTCGATTTTTTGCCATCACAATTGCTGAGATCCCAAGCATTAAACCAATTAGCAGCGATAAATTATATCCAGGTATTGAAATCTTTTTTTTTGAAATTTCAAAATAATCGCTAAAATCATAGATCGATAAGTCGAAAGCATCGGTTATTTTAATTTGATAATTCGATGATTCATTCAAACCCCAAGGAAGTGTCCAATTATAAGAACCATTGTTTGAATAATTTGTAGCGATTGTTATTTCAAAGACATCATCTCTATACAATTCGATATTAACCTCGGTAATGTATCCAATTGAATCCCAATAGATATAATAAGAAGAATTTATATCCCATAAGGAAGAGATATCTGGAGCAGTTACTGTTATTAATTTTGTGGAAATTCCGAAATTATCACTATAATCATAAACAGATGAGTTGAAAGCATCTATTATCTTTATTTGGTAATTTGCACAGTGATCCAGACTTGATGGAAGTGTCCAATAATAAGAATTATGGTTTGAAACATTCGAGTCAATTACACTTTCAAAGATTCCATCTCTATACAACTCGATATTTACCGTAGAAAGATATCCTGTCGATTCCCAATAGATGTTATAAGAAGATCCAATCCCCCATGATGAAGAACTAATCGGAGCAACAATTGTAATATTATGATCTTCTCCTCCAGAAATATGTAATATCTCTAAACCATCGAAACCATCTGCCACGTAAGCATACAACCCTGAAACAAAGACATCTTGTGCAGATCCACAATCATAGAATTGTCCAACTTTTACAGGAGCAGTCGGATCGGAAATGTCGATAATCTCCAAACCATCGAAATTATCTGCTATGTTAACATACGAGCCCGAAACATAAACACCACATGCATCTCCACCGTCATAGAACTGCCCAACTTTCACAGGAGCAGTCGGGTCTGATATATCAATAATCTCTAAACCATTGGAACTTTCCGCTACGTAAGCATACAATCCTGAAACATAAACATCACAAGCATCTCCACCGTCATTGAATTGCCCAACTTTCACAGGAGCAGTCGGATCGGAAATGTCAATGATCTCTAAACCATTGGAATCTTCCGCCACATAAGCATACGAGCCCGAAACAAAAACACTCATAGCAACTCCACCATCATAAAAAGTTCCCACCTCCACGGGTGTGGTCGGGTCGGAAATGTCAATAATCTCTAAACCATAAGAATTATCAGCCTCGTAAGCATACGAACCTGTAACATAGACAGCATTAGCACGGCCACCACTATCGAGCTGTCCCACTTTCACAGGTGTGGTCGGATCGGAGATATTAATAATCTCTAAACCGCCACTGTAGCTCGTAATGTAAACGTAGGACCCCAAAACAAAAACATCTAATAAAAATTCACTGCAATCAATTTGTCCCACTTCTACGGGAGCGTTTGGGTCGAAAATGTCAATTATATTTAATTTACCCGAGTCATCTACTATGCAAGCATACGACCCTGAAACAAAAACACCACGTGTAAATCCACCCACATAGAATTGCCCTTTTTCCACTGGAGCGGTTGGTTGGGAAATGTCAATAATTTTTAAACCATCCAAAGAATCTAACAAGAAAGCAAAGGATCCAGAAACATAAACATCATATGCCCATTCTACATCATCAAATCGTCCCACTCCCATGGGTGCCGTTCGGTCAGAAATGTTGATAATCTCCAAACCATAATAATCATAAGCCAAAAATGCATATGACCCAGATATATAAATACTATAAGCATATCCGCCACCATCATAATGCCCTACTTCAACTGGATTGGTTGGATCGGATATATCGAGTATTTTAAAGCCATTTTCACCAATCGCTATGTAAGCATACGACCCTGAAACATAAACATCCCATATCAAACTTCTATAATGGTAATGTCCAATTTTCAAAGGAGTAGTCGGGTCAGAAATGTTAAAAATCTCTAATCCATATTGAAGATTCACCAAATATGCGTATGAACCAGAAACAAAGACATATCTTGCATTTTTAACATCTTCGAATTGTCCCACTTCCACGGGGGCAGTTGGATCGGAAATGTCAATAATTTCTAAACCATCATTATAATCAGCCACATAAGCATATGAACCTGAAATGTAAACATCGTAAGCTAATCCTTCATCATTGAATTGTCCTACTTTCAAAGGAGCTGCGGGGTCTGTAATATTAATTATCTTTAAACCATCATCACCACACGCTATGTAGGCATACAAACCAGAAACAAAAACATTGTATGTTCCTCCACAATCATCAAATTCTCCCAATTTTATCGGATCTGAGGGATTTGAAACATCTAATATTTTAAGTCCACCGTTTCCGTCGGCAATATAAGCTAAAGATCCAACAATCATCACATCTTGTGCAACCCCATCCAATATATCTGCGGTTTTTGTGATATTTATTGAATCTGCTGATGATTTCGGTTTAATTAATTGTCCTGTATCTATACCATCAGGTTTTAGTACTATATTAGAATTAAGAGAAATAAATCCATTATCCTCGGGAGGATAATAGAAAGCAAAAAGAGAGGTATCAAGAATCAAGAATATTATTAATATTATTGGAATTCTTTCAGTTTTTTTCATTTTTATCACATTTAAAACTCGTCTTCTTTTTTAAAAAAAATAATTAAATTTATTCTATAATTTCTTTGTAATTCTATTATCTTTTATAAATTTAACATTTATGTATCTAATTCTTTACATGAGATGAAAATTTTATCTTGAATTAATACTACTAGTTTTTCAATGAATGTTTATGCTTTTAGAGATATTAAACCTAAGATAAGCCCAGATGTTGCGTTCATTGCTGATGACGTAGTTATAATTGGAGATGTTGAAATTGATGAAGGCTGCACTATCTTTCCTGGTGTTGTAATTGAAGGACTTGGAACCAGTATTAAAATTGGCAAATTCACAAATATACAAAGTGGAACAATGATACATGGATTACATGATTCGGGCACTGTTATTGGAGAATATAATACAATCGGGCATAATTGTGTAATCCATGGTTGCACATTAAAGGATTTAGTGACGATTGGAATTGGTTCAATTGTAATGGGAGAAACAACCATAGGCCGAGGTTCTTTGGTTGGTGCTGGTTCTTTGATCACGGAAAGAAAAAATTTCCCAGATATGAGTCTTATATTGGGTCATCCCGCAAAACTAATTAAAAAATTGGATGAAAAGGCTGTTGATAACGCAAAAAAAACGGCAAAACTTTATTATGAACATGGGCTCGAATTTAAAAAAGATTTAAAAAAGATTAGCTAAGAAATTTATACATTTCAAATATCCTCAAGATCTGGAAAATGAATTTTGGCACAATCTGGACAAATCCCATGCGATAATGCTGTTGATTGATTCTTAATAAGGTATTCTTCTATTGAAACCCAGGTTTCATCAGTTAACCTGACATTATCACAATAAGAACATTTCGGTAAGATTTTCCTAAATTCATCAATTTTTTTATTGATTTTGGATATCTCTTTATTTTTCATGATCAAATTCAATTGATTTTCCACCATTTCCTTAAATTGCCCTAATGTTTCAATAAATAATTCTGAATATGAATTTTCTTTGTTATCCAAAACGCAAATAGTTCCAAATGCATCTCCATTTGACCAATTTATGGGCATACCCAAATATGAAACCATACCGAGCTCTATATCCGGATTGTGATCCCATACTGGATCTTTTCGTGCATCAGGAATAAGTAATTGTTTTTGATTTTGCATAACTGTATTACAATAAAGCCTAGCTAATTCAGCTTCTTCCCCCTTCTTATATGGATTCCCCTCAGTTTGACTGGAAAGAAAAACTTCAATTGTGGGGGGATGAACCCTCATGATCAACGCCGATGGCACATTGAATATTTTCGCAAGTAAATTCACAATTTTTTGCCAGTTTTTAACCATTTGTGGTGGAATTTCAAATTTATTCCAAGCAATATTAGAACATGGTTTCTTGGTATCCATTGCACAAATCAAGAGAATCTATCCTAAAAACATTCTTATTTTAAGTTAGAAGAACGTCAAGAAAGTTTTATAATCTAATGTATAACTCGGAAATAGATAATTCCTTACAATTCCACCTTAAGTACGAGAGTAAATTCATCAAATAGAAATCTATCGTGAAAATTATTGTGATAGAAAAAAAGAATTAAATTAAAATTAAAGAAGAAAAAAATTCTGTATTTCTTTATACAGCTCTTTTTATTTACATTTTTTTTAGCAGTTTTATTCCGATTAACAGCAACCAAACTAACATAAATGCAAATGTAGCCCATCCTACAAGATATGTAAATGGATTACGGGAAAAAAGATGTGTTAATTCAGTGATTCCTATATATACAGCAAATAGAAGTGAACATATACACCAACTAAAAGCGATAATCCCAAAATTGTTAGGAATACGCGAATCTTTATAAGAAAATATGCCAAATACATAAGAATAACACCCCATAAAAACAAAAAGAGTAATTCCAATAATGATATGCATTGTATAAGTGTTCGGTTGTGTCTGGTCCATAGGAAAGAAAACCATGATAATCATGGAAATAGCTCCCAATAGACCTGTAATAATACCAAAATTTATTAAACCCGAATTGGCATTTTCTTCTTTCAGGAATTTTCCAAAGAAAATGAAAAATGGAACGGAACTAACAGCCATTAGGACTATCATAACAATGAATACTATATTAGAGCCATTCAATCCAACTGATAAATCGCTAATGTAATTTTTCCATGGAAAAAAACTGAAGTCTTCCAACCAATATAAGGTTAAAGCTGTCCCAATACCAGATATGCCAGTTATTAAGATAATGAGGGAAAATATTCCGGCTTTTTTTGCATTATTTTTACTCATTTTATTAATCACCTATATTGACATTTGCGATAGAATAATATAAAATTTGTATATTGTATTTCCTTCGATTAGAAAGTAAACGAAAAAATTATAGTTAACAAAAACATTTTTTTTTATATGGAAGTTGGTTTTATTTATACCGAAAATTTCTCTCAATACAATTTCGGTTCTGGTCACCCTTTAACTCCAAAGCGCATCGAACTCACTTATGATTTAATGAAAGCATATCACCTATTTGATAATCCGAATTTAAATTTAAAGTTAATAACGCCGAGAAATGCCACGGAAGAAGAAGTACTGCGTATTCATAAAACCAGTTATTTAACTAAATTAAAAGAACTTAACAATGTCGGGGGAAATTCGATTTATCAAGGATTTCCAAAATTTGGACTTGGCCCTGGTGATAATCCGATATTCCCCGGAATGTATGACGCGGCCATGGCTGTTTGTGGAGCTTCATTAACCGCAGCCGATTATATTTTGGAAGAGAATAACTCAAAAAGTTTCAACATTACTGGAGGATTACACCATGCAATGCCCGAAATGGCTTCTGGGTTTTGTTTGTTAAATGATGTAGCAATTTCCATTCAACACATTCTGGATAAAACACCCAAAGGAACAAAAATTATGTATTTAGATATCGATTGCCACCATGGGGATGGTGTTCAGTGGATTTTTTATGATAGGTCTGATGTGTTAACACTTTCATTTCACCAAGATGGACGTTCATTATTTCCAGGATCGGGATTTTTAGAAGAGAATGGAAAAGGAGATGGGAAAGGATATTCCTTAAACGTTCCATTATTGCCCGGAACAATTGATTCCGTTTATTTAAATATTTTTGAGAAGCTCTTGCCTGAGATTATGGATGCCTATAGCCCGGATTATCTGGTTTGCCAATTAGGAGTTGATACGCATTTCTCAGATCCGATCACAAATATGGGTCTTTCTACCTCGGGACAGGAAAAAATATTTAAAATTATTCAACAAAATGTTCCAAAATATTGCAATAATAAATTTCTCGGATTAGGAGGAGGAGGTTATAATATTGGAGTCGTTGCCAGGTCATGGACCATGTTTTTAGCGGAATTATTGGGTGTGAAAATTGGCGACCCTTTACCCGAAAAATGGGTTGAATTATTTAATGAAAAATGGGGTTATTCACAAGAAGAACCTCCTGAGGTTCTTCGGGATCAAAATTGGAGAATTGAAGAAAAACAGCTGAAAAATTCATTTTGGCAGGATGAACTCGAACATAGAGCAGACGAAATCGTAAAAAAGTATGAAGAAGAATTCATTCCTTTGATTAAAAATTCCCAATGAAAACCAACAATAAAAATAATATTATAAACACTAAAAATCAAATATAATATAGTTAGAAAAATGCATCCCCACCCTCCAATTTTGTTATTTGACGTCGATGGCGTGTTA
>JAUWOE010000075.1 GCA_030612265.1 Promethearchaeum sp. | reverse complement strand
TTTCTTTTGTTTTTTAAATCCATAGGATAAGGATTGAAGGAGAGTTTTTAATATTTCATTTAATCTATTAATTCAAAAATCTAGAATTTTTTAAACTTCAAAATTATATTGTCGGTAGTTAATCATGGCGCAAATTATAGAGGTAAATGCTGATAATTTAAAAGATTATGATCTTTTTTGTCAGAAATCCCAAAAAAATAAACCTGGTTATAAGAACAAGGAAGTATGGGCAAAGAAACGATTTAAAGAAGGGATGAAAATTCAACTCCTTCATGTTAAAGAAACAAAAGGTTATACTTCTCGAGGTTTTATTGAATATATTCCCGGAGAATTCACATGGCGAGGAATTATTGCACCAGAATATCTTGTAATACATTGTTTATGGGTTGTTGGGATGCAAAAAGGAAAAGGATATGGTTCAAAATTAGTCCAGAAATGTATTGATGATGCAAAATCATCAGGAAAGACGGGTGTTGCAGTTGTTGTAACCAATAGAACCTGGATGGCAAAAAAAGCAATTTTCGAAAAATTGGGATTTTCCATTGTTGATGAATATCCTCCCCATATGGAATTGATGGTTTTAAAATTTAATAAAAAAAGTCCAAATCCTTATTTTGTCCCAGAATCAGAAAAGAAATTCGGCGATAATATGCCCGCTCCTGAAAAAAAGGGAATAACACTGTATTTTGCAAATCAGTGCTCATATATGTTTGGATTACAAAATCAATTGAAAGAAGTAGCTAAAGAATTATCGATTCCATACAAAGAAATTCCAATTGATACTGTAGAAAAGGCTCGGGCATGCCCACATCCATACGGAACTTGTGCTATTTATCACAATGGAAAATTTCTTACATATACATATGAAACAAAAAAGAAATTCATTAAAATGATAGGCTGAGACTTTTTCAACTTTTATTTTTTACAGTTCCACCAATTTTAGAAGAAAGTTGATCCATAGTGTGAATTATCCAAGCTTCTGGACTTTTTGGTTCTTTTGGGGACCCCCAATCTTTTAGGTTGTGGTGACTGGTTATAATTTGTATCAAATGCTCAAATTTCTTTTTATCTTCATCCGAATGAATTAATTCTTCTGATAATCGGCTGACGATAGTGATTCCGAGAACAATATGATCAAATTGTTCCAGATATCTGGTGATTTGAATTCCATCACTTGTATTAACATAGCATTTCACTTTTCCGATGTCATGCAACAGCGCGCTTGTAATAATCATATCCCTATTAATATCTAAATAGAGATAATTTTTAATCATTTTAAGAGCGCCTTCTACAATCTGAAGTGTGTGCTCGGCCAATCCTCCAGTATACGCATGGTGATATCTCTTGGCTCCTGGTGAATTAAAAAACGAAATTCGATATTCTCCTTTAAGAAAAACAATATCTAGCAGATCATGAAGAAATTTATCGGAAACCTGTTCAATATAGTCGAAAATTTTCTTTTTAGTCATTTCTATAGTTTGAAACGGTCCCACAAATGTTTTTGATAAGTCTCTTTCCATTAACTTATCAAAATTTATTTCCCAAACCTTATTGTTCGCATTCCAAAAGAATCCAAGATCTTTCAATTTTTCTTTATGATCATACGTATTTCCTTTCGCAATAACAGTAAATCTCCCAATTTCAAAAGAAATGTTAATATTTCCATATGTAGCATTTAGATGCTTAATGTTGTTTTCCAGTAATTCTGACATTATGTTAAACTCTCTATATTGTATTAATTATTTTACTTTTTAAAGATCTTGTTGTTTGATAAAGTCTTATTTAGTTTTAAGTCAAGCTAAGAATATGAATGGAAAAATTAATATCAAACTCGGGAAAAGAAATAAAAAAGTAATGAAAATCTCTATAATCATTATTTATATTATAATTATAAGCCCAATGGCATTTTTCGGAGCCTGGTTGGTTTTCAATCAACTTAGATCACCCCCAGAGTATATCTATGATCCAATTCTTGAATTTGAAGATTGGACGGTTGCTGCAGCCGGAAATAACCGTAGTGAACAGCACAAATCAAATACAGATATGATTTTTTATAACGAATCCTTTTATCTAATACACGCACAAACAAAATGGCATTTACAAGACACCAATGGCGCTTTAGTAATTAAAAAATCTCCGAATGCTTCTGAGGGTAGTTGGCAGGAAGTTGCTAAGATTACAGTGCCAAACACAGACGTTCGTGATCCAAAATTTGCAGATATCGGAGGAAGGCTCTTTCTTTATTTTTTACCAAATTATAATTTCGATCCGGGTCCCAACACCACATTTTATACTTATAGCGATGATGGATTTCAAACCTTTCCAACCCCAGTAGAATTAGAAGTTAATGTAACGTATACTTTCTCAAATGGAACCAAGCAAAACTTTTTGACACCTGGTTGGAACTTATGGAGACCAAAAACCCCCGATAATATTACCTGGTATGTTCTCGCTTCAGGAAGGAAATATGGTGAGGTTGCTGGAACAGAGCATGATTCAGATGTTGCAAATACAATTACTATTCTTTTAAAAACTACGGATGGTTTTAATTGGAGTGAAGTATCTGAGGCTTATACAAGATATGGAAACGGAGAAGCATGCATTGATTTTCTTCCCAATGGAGAAATAATTTCTACGTTCAGAGTCGGTAGTATGGGATTACCTGGTTATGCTTTTGGAACTCCACATGGTGCAACAGTAATTGGGATTACTTCAGAGAATTTTACAAAATGGTGGTTTTCCTCAGATTTTCAAACTAGATTAGATGGTGCAACTCTTTTTACCATTGACAATAGAACATTTGCTGTAGGAAGAAATCACTTGGGGCCTCGCGATGATATGGGAAATCATTTTGCAAAGAAGAGAACCGCCTTTTATGAGGTAAAAAATGATAGACTGGTTCTATTATTTGATTTACCAAGCAATGGTGATACTTCATACACAGGTGTGGTTGTTAAGGATGGATCGGTTTATGCATGTTATTATACTAACCTAATCAATAAGGATTACGCTTGGTTTGTAGGATTGGCATTCTTTCCAAAAACAGATATAAGAATGGCAAAAGTGAGTGTCACCGGCTTATTGGTTTTTGCTAATAGTATAGATGGAGGAACTTAAAATGGCTGAAAACATAAAAAAAAAAGAAAATATAGAAAGCAACGAAAAAAAATTGAATGAGATGTTAAAAACACGCATAAAATTTATTTCTGAAATCATCCTGATGACCACGGTCGGATTTCTTGTTATATTTCCATTAGTTGTATTTGTATCTAATTTTTTACTTTAATAGATAGAGGAGAGTGAGATGAAATTTATGAACGAAAAAGAACCGTTATTGATAAAACTAAAAAATAATAAATTGAAAATATGGAAAATATTCCGGATTGTTTACTGGACTCTAATATTAATAGCAGCAATTGCCTCAGAATACTTACTTTACACAGAATTATTAAGTTAGGCATATTTTATTTAATTTTTTTTTTCCTACCATTTCTATAAAAAGTATTGTTATTTATGTTGGGTTAATTTTTGGTATATTTTTGCGTTACTTTTTAAAGGTCGTGTTGTTTGATTATTTTTACCTTATTGCGCTGGTGGATTTCCGTTTTTTTCTTTTTAAGGTTCCAAATCGGGTAAAAAGGAGGCATTCGGTTGGGATTTGAAGATCGTAAATTTTTATTAGTCTTGTGCTGTGGTCTTTAATAAAAAAAAAAATTTAGGTATTTTCAAGGAAGAACTGAATCATTTTTATTTACAAAAAACGCTAGCAATACAAATAAATAATAGCATTGCTATTAATGATATAACGAATGAAATATGTAATTGATGCTTGTTCCTTAATATATCTAACAAAAATCGATTTGAAAGAGATCTTTTTAGATTCATTCAATGTTACTATAGCAGAAAGTGTTAAGGAAGAGCTCCTTCGTGATGTTGATAAATTTCCAGATGCTAAAATCATTAAAAAAAATATTGATAAGAAAAAATTAGCAAGCACGAAATTTGAAGATTCAAATAAACTGGAGAGTATTCATTTGGGTCAGGGAGAACTTGATACAGTAAGAATTGCATTTCACCAAGAATTAATCCCAATCACGGATGATCTACAAGGAATTCGATATGCGAAATCTAAAGGATTGACACCAAAAACAAGCGAAATCATTATGTTAAAATTATTAGAAACAGAAATGATAACACTTAAAGAATTCACTGAAAAATTCCAAAATCTGGCCTTAATTAAATCACTATCAATAGGAATTGTAAATTTTTTTATAGAACAAGCTCAATCTCTCAATAAGGGAAAAAATGATTAAAATGAAAGGTGAAAATCAAATATGACGGAACAAATGAATTTAAGATTGGATAAATCGCTAATTAAGGAATTTGAAGATTTAGCGAAAGAAGAAAACCTTGATCGAGCTGCGTTGTTTAAGAAAGTGTTGGTGGAAGGAATTAAAAATGAACGTTTAAATGTGGCGATTCAAAAGTATGTGCTTAAACAAATTTCTATTGAAAAAGCAAGTCAGATCGCTGGAGTATCCATCTATAATTTTATTGAAACCCTCTCAAAATATCAAATATCAACAGGTATGACCGTAGACGAATATAGGTCTTTGTTATAGGTAATCACTGAAAAAAAAATTGGAGTTAAAAATTTTATTTAATTTTTTTCCTTCTACTATTTCCATAAAAACCATTGTTTTTTATATTTGGGTTAGTTTTTGGCATGTTTTTACGTAATTCAACATATTCGATATGATTTTTTTCATTATGAATATCTAAAACGGGCTTAAGGTAGTCTCCTGTATATGAACTTGGATTATCAGCAATTTCTTTTGGTGTTCCTAACGCCACAATATTACCGCCTTCATCTCCACCCTCTGGCCCCAAATCGATAATATAATCGGCAGATTTTATTATATCCAAATTATGTTCAATTATGATTACTGAATTTCCTTGATCAACTAATTTCTGTAAAACATTTATTAATTGTAGAATATCTGCAAAATGGAGACCGGTAGTTGGTTCATCAAGAATGTAGATTGTTTTCCCAGTACTTCGTTTACTTAATTCCCGAGAAAGTTTAACTCGTTGTGCTTCTCCACCAGATAATGTTGTAGAGGATTGACCTAATTTTATGTAACCCAAACCCACATCATTTACGGTTTGTATGATATTTCTTATTTTAGGGAAATTTTTAAAGAATTCCAATGCTTCTTCATGGGACATATCCAAAATCTCTGAAATATTTTTATTTTTGAATTTAACTTCCAGGGTTTCTGCATTATAACGCTTTCCTTTACAAACATCGCATCTTACATAAACAGAAGGTAAAAATTGCATTTCAATTAAATTAAAGCCGGACCCTTGGCATTTCTCACATCTCCCCTTCTTTACATTAAAACTAAAGCGGCCTTTTTTATATCCGCGAATTTTAGCTTCTTCAGTTTGTTCAAAGATATCTCTCACATGATCGAAAACCTTTGTATAAGTTGCAGGAATTGATCGCGGGGTTTTTCCAATTGGTCTTTGATCGATATGGATAATTTTATCAATGAATTCAGCACCTTCAATTTTATCAAATTCACCAGGAGTTAATCGTGAATCACGCGAAATTTGTTTATGCAGCCCTTTATAAAGGACCTCCATTATTAAACTGGATTTTCCCGCTCCACTCACACCTGTTACAACTGTAAGAACTCCTAATGGGATTTTTACATCAATATTTTTTAAATTATTGGCGCGCGCTCCTTTTATTGTAATCCAATTTTCAATTTTAGTTCTTCTATATCCCGGAAGAGGTATAAAAGCTTCGCCACGAAGATATTTCCCAGTAATTGACTCTGGATGATTTTCAACAACATCAATAGTATCGGCAACTACAATATTACCGCCTTGTGCTCCTGCTCCGAGCCCTAAATCAACAATGAAATCAGCTGAACGAATAATATCTTCGTCATGCTCGACAACTAAAATCGAATTTCCATTATCTCTTAATTGTTTAAGCATTTTTATTAATTTAAATTTATCACGTGGATGTAAACCAATACTCGGTTCATCTAATACATACAACACTCCAACTAAGTTAGATCCAATCTGTGTAGCTAAACGAACGCGCTCAGATTCTCCTCCAGATAGTGTTTTAGATTGTCTATTCATTGTAATATAATGTAGTCCTACATTAAGTAAAAATTGATAGCGATCAAATAATTCCTTTAGAACATCCTTTACAATCAACATTTGTCTCTTATTCAATTTCATTTTTAATTTCTTTAAGAATTCTAAAGCTCGATCAACTGTACATTTGGTTAATTCAGAAATATTTGTATCTTGAACGGTTACTGCCAAAGCTTCCTGTCTTAGCCGTTGACCATGGCATAAATCACATATTTGCTCATCCATCCAGCGCTCATAATAAGCCCGTGAGTATTCAGAATTAGTTTGCCAATATCGGCGTTGTAAAGTATTTAAAATGCCCTCAAACGGTCGTGAGAAATTGTAAGAGTATTCACTATCTGGATTTTCTTTTTGGTCTGAACCTAAATGAAATTTAATTTTTGCCCTGCCAGATCCTCTTAAGAAGATTTCCCAGAACTTTTTAGGCAAATCTTCAATTGGGAGATTTAAATCAACTTTATAATGATCAGCCACAGATTCAATAATTTTCCATGTGTATGAATCTAATGTTCCAAAACCACCAATATGTCTTAAATTACTGTTATACACTGATTCTTCTTTCTTTGGAAATAAGCGACTTTCTGTAAAAGAGAATGATGTTCCTAAACCATTACATTTTGGGCACATTCCAAGAGGTGTATTAAATGAAAATAGTTGAGCTTTTAAATCGGGCATAGAAACGCCACATTTTGGGCAAAAAAGACTTTCCGAATATATTTTCGGTTCTGAATCCACAATCCAAATTTTAACAAGACCTTCTGCCAACTCAGAGGCTTGTTCAACAGCATCAGCAAGCCTTTTTCTAAAATTTTCAGTGTTCTTTTTTACCAATCTATCAAGTACTACATCAATGTCATGAAATTTGTTTTTATCCAGGGAAATTTGTTCTTCTAACTGATATTCAATCTTGTCAACAATAACTCTAACATAACCTTCTTTTTTTAACTGTTTAAATACTTCTCCATATTCTCCTTTCTTTCGCTGGATTATTGGGGCTAATACTCGAAATTTTGTATTGATTTCTATACTTTTTAAAATATTCTCGGTCATTTCTTGAGTTGTTAATGGCTCTATTTCATCACTACATACAAAACAGTGAGGAACTCCGACATTTGCATATAAAAGTCTTAAATAATCGTATATTTCTGTTACTGTACCTACTGTACTTCTTGGATTCTTGCTTACTGCTTTCTGCTCAATCGCAATAGATGGACTCAAACCCTCAATATAATCTAGATCTGGTTTGTCCATACTTCCTAAAAATTGACGAGCATAGGTGTTAAGTGATTCTAAATATCGACGTTGTCCTTCGGCATAAATTGTATCGATTGCAAGGGATGACTTACCGGATCCACTTAATCCTGTAAATACAACGAGTTTATCTCTAGGGATCTTAAGATTAATATTCTTTAAGTTGTTCTGTCTTGCGCCTTTTATTACTATGAAATCCTTTCCCATTTAATTTCTTCGCGTCCTACGTTTTTTAGTTGTTTTTTTCTTAGGTTTAACTCTATCAAAATCCTGTTTACTGATATGCTCAATTGTTCCTAATATTTGAAATCCGGAGTAATCCGGGGGATCTTGACTAACTTTTTTGCCCTTTTTTTTAGTTTTAAATTTATCGCTTAAAATTGATTCCTTAAATTCTTCAATTTTCATTTTTCCTGTTTTAATATCTTTAATTAAATCTCTTAAAAGTGCTGCTCTCTCAAATTCTAATTCTTTAGCCGCTTCCATCATAGAAATCTCTAAATTCTGTAAAATATCTTCTTCATTCTCGTTCTTTTCAATTACAGCATGAAGAACTGATTTAAAAGTTTTTGATGGCCCTTCTTCTTCATCAGATTGTTCTGAAAGTGACTCCTGAATACGTTTTTGAATGGTTTGTGGAGTAATACCATGTTTCTCATTATAGTCAATCTGCTTTTTACGTCGTCTGTTAGTTTCTCTAACCGCAGCTTCAATAGATGAGGTAATTTTGTCAGCATAAATAATAACACGACCATTTGCATTACGGGACGCGCGACCAATTGTTTGAATTAAAGACCTTGTATCTCTTAAAAAACCTGCCTTGTCCCCATCAAGAATTGCAACTAATCCAACTTCAGGTAAATCCAATCCTTCACGTAGAAGATTTATCCCGATTATCACATCAAAATTTCCTTGTCTTAATCCTCTTATGAGATCCATTCGTTCAACTGTATCAATATCCGAATGAAGATATTCAATTTTTATTCCTAAATCAGTAAAATAATCCGCAATATTTTCAGCCATTCTTTTTGTCAAGGTTGTGACTAATATTCGATTTCCTTTTTTAACCTCTACATGAATTTCGCCTAATAAATCATCGATCTGGTGTTCAACTGGGCGGATTTCAACTTCAGGATCAACTAAACCTGTGGGTCGAATGACTTGATCTACCCATTTACCATTACACTGTTTTAATTCATAAGGTCCTGGTGTGGCACTCGTACATATCACATGGCTGAGTTTTTCCTCCCATTCTTTAAACATTAGCGGTCGATTATCCAAAGCGCTGGGTAATCGAAAACCATAATCGACTAGATTCTTTTTTCGGGCTTGATCCCCCTTAATCATCCCGCGTATCTGAGGAATTCCAATGTGAGATTCATCCATAATTAAAAGAAATTCTTTTGGGTAATAATCATATAAACAAGCAGGAGTCGCACCTGGTTTTCGTTGATCTAAAAATCGAGAGTAATTTTCTATCCCACTACAGTACCCCATTTCTCTCATCATTTCCATATCGTAACGAACGCGTTCTTCCAATCGCTGAGCTTCTGCCCATCGCTTATTCGATTTGAAGTATCCAAGACGGTCTTCTAACTCTTCAAATACATCTTCAATTATTTTGTCCTTTAAATCTTCTACAGTTACATACTCGCTTGTAGGGAATATCTTTAGATTTGGAAATTCTTGTATTTTTTCATTTGTTATCGGGTTCATTTCGAAAATATCTTCGATTTCATCCCCGAAAAGAGTAATTCTGTAATAAACATCCAAATAACCAGGAAAAATATCAACCACATCCCCCCGAACCCTTATTTTTCCTCGTGAAAAATCAACATCATTCCTCTGAAAATTTATTGAAATCAACTTTTTCATCAGAGTTCTTCTGTCAATTTCCATTCCTTTTTCAATAATTATCGATTTTCGCGTCCATTTCACCGGATTACCAATTCCGTAAATGCATGATACAGAAGCAACTACAATAACATCTTGTCGAGTCATTAATGCATAAGTACTTGCTAATCGGTACTTCATAATTTCCTCGTTGACAGATGAATCTTTTTCAATATACATTCCCTTTGCAGGTAAGTATGCTTCTGGTTGATAGTAGTCAAAATATGAGATATAATAGTGAACTGAATTTTCTGGAAAAAAATCTTTAAATTCTTGATATAATTGTGCAGCTAACAGTTTATTTGGAGCCATTACTAAAGTAGGTAAATTTACTTGCGAAATAACTTGAGCAACACTATAAGTTTTGCCAGTTCCCGTCGCACCTAGAAGCGTTTGGAATTGTTTTTTTCCTTGACGAATTCCGTGTACAAGTTCTTTTATTGCATTCGGTTGATCGCCTTTTGGCTCAAAGTCAGAAACCAGCTTAAATTTAATAAATATTCCCCCAATTGTACTTATCAAAGATTTTATTGATATAATATGCCATTACGGCCATAATTTACATATTTACATATCGAAAACTTATAACAATTTAAGTATTTTGTGAATTAATAATTTCGTCCTTTTATTTAATTACTGCCTAAATAATTTCTAGATTTTAAACTTTGGAATCCTAAAAACCAAAAATAATAAATTTTTCCGCCACTTTTATTTATTATATGTCTTCTCTCGAACAGAAAAATAAAAACCGTTATAGATTGTTATACTTACTGGTAATATATCCCATTATTAAGACCATTCAATACATTTTATCTGAAAATTATACTTGGGCGATAATTTTTGTTGGAATCTCAATTCTATATGTTATCAGTTTAATATTTGTATGGTATAAAATGAGAAATCAAAATAATCGGTGAAAATTTAAGCTTAATTGAGTTCATTCATACAATTATCAAAATTTACATTTCTGAGAATCTTATCAATCAATCCTTTAAAATTGGGTCTATCTCGTTAAAAATGCGTTTATTTTGACTTTCTGCATTTGTTGAGATCTTTTAAAATTTTTATTATCTAAGTTTGTCTGTTTAATTTTTTGTCGAATTTGCCAAAACCTTTAAATACATGAAAGAGTATTTTTCATTTAGTTAATATCATTTTGTGGGATTTTCTCGGCATTTATTTTTACTTCAAGTCAATTTTAAATATGAAAAACAGTTTTCCTTAGGGATAGAGATGGTTTGAATTATTCTTTTTTCCCATTTGATTAATTTTGTCGAATTTTTTCCCCATTTTTGCAATATATTTATATAGATGTACTTAATAATTTAATTAAGAATTCTATTAGCAAGTGAAATTTAGAATTCCGAAAAACCAAATTAAAAGTGAAAAATAAAATGTCATATACTGCAAAATATATTCGAGTTTCTAAAATTAAAGAACTATTTATTGAAGGGGAAACCAAAATTAGAATCTCAGGAGAAGCGAAAGACTTGGTTCACAAATATATTGATGAAGCTGTCGGAGCAGCCGTCAAAGAATTAATTGACAAGTTACCAAGAAAAAGCAAGGGTTCCTCGAAAGGGGAATTGAAAAGAATCACAATTCAAAAAGATGACTTTAAGGAATAATTCGTCGCATGAATTTAATTAGTTTCCAATTCGATTGAATGACTTTAAGGAATAATTTTTTTAATAATTGATTTATCCTTTTTTTAATCCAGTCTTTAAGGTTATAAATTATGTCCCAAAATATAACCATTTTTTTCCTTTCTGTAAATATTTTCCACTTTCTATGCTAAAACTTAATATTTCTGATTCTAATTGCTCGATCGTACGCATACGATACCAAAAAAGAGTCAGTTCTTGATGATGAATGCCATGTTTTAATCCTTGATTGTGATAAAATTGCCAACTGTTGTGAATTAATGCCCGAAGGTATAATTCGGCTAATTGGACAATAGGATTCCGATATCTGAATCTTTTGCTCTTCCACTAAGATTTTTTTTATATTAATTCTATCTTGAATTAAATCTTGCTCTGTGAATGGATGCCCTTTATAACTCCCGTAAAATTTGATATATTCTGCCCGATTCGGCTTATCCCCGTATATCAATTTTGCTTGATTCGGAGGTATTTTTTCATCCGTATAAGAGATTAAAAACTTTGGAATTGCGGAATTTATAATGGGGTTATTTTCTTTTAGCCACTTAGTATAAAATTCGAGTTTTTCTTTTGTACCCTGATGTAGTTTGCATAAATCCGAATTAATTAGCCTTTTTCTGGAACAAATTTTCCCTTTAGTGGTTAAAACAGAACATAAAATGTCCTTTTTGCAAGACTTTATTTTATCCTTGCTGTCGAAATATTTTTCCAGATTCACTCTGAAAGAAACTTAGGGAATTTTGCAAGGTCCCTCAAACAAGTTAATCCGATTTTCATCAATTTTTTTGGGAAGTCTTGTAAATATATTATTGGTTGTCGATATAAATACCGATAAATTCCCTATAGGAATAAGAAATCTAACCACGAATCATCTGGATCTTTGATTAGAATTTTTTAATTAATTTTTTTTGTTTCTTTTATTTGTTTTCTATCTTTTCTATCTGCTCCAGAGCATACTTGAATCGAAATATGCCCCTGAATACACTTCTCCAATTTTCCAATCGTATGATGTACATTCTACGGGATAAAATATTTTCCCGTTGAGAACGAATTTAGCATTAGAAAGATAGAAATCGTAATTTTCTTCTACATAACTGGAATTCGAAGATTTGTAATAATCATGGATCAGATAAAATATATGTAATCCAATTTCAGATCTTTCTGAGTTCATCAAGATAGTGGATGAATTTAGATTAAAATACAAATAAAGCTTGTCATCGACGATAGAAGAAACTTGATTATAACTTATATCATGAAAATAACAATTACCATCAATAAAATAATCTAAATTGGAAACATCATCTATTTGTTCTTGAAACGAAACCGCTGCATATACATGACCTCTAATCGAAATAAGTAATGTTTCATATTCCAAGCATTTACACAGACTGCAAAATAAGATCGATAAATCCTCACAATCGCCTCCGCCTTCAACCAGAGTTTCGATGGGGTATTTTACATAGTTATTTCTCTCCGATAAATATTTTATACTATATGTTCTATCTTTGGGTTGAACTGCAGATAAAATACTTTGAACCACATCCAGATCTGAAAAATCTCCCGTTTTCAAATATTTATTTTCTATGTGTTGTACGATTGAATAAAGCCCGAAAGTATCGCAATACTGAGAATGATTACCAGATTCACCGAATTCCCAATAATAATCTTCTACGATATGCCAAGTTTGATTATTGGAATCTGTATAAGTATTTATGTCTTGAATGAAATTTTTGGATATATTTGGATGATCTCTGTTTTGTTGTTCTTCATATGTAGAACGTGAAAAATATGATGGAAAATGAATATAATCCATATCTCCCGTAGAATTATCGTAATATCCGTACACCCTGTTAAATCTTATTATTTTGCCATCGATTTCAAAATTATCGTATAAATAAATCATAATATAAGGGCCAAAACTCATAGTTAGAAAGATCATTGACATGGCTATCATTTTTCTGTTGAGAATAATTTTGTATTTTATGAAATGCGCACCGTAGCCAATATAATAACCGATATCTTCGATGAATAATTTTTTCATTTGTAATACCATTTTAATTTCTTGTTTAATTTTATTATTTATAAAACCAAAAAAAAAAATCGAATGTTTTTTATCCATGAGCCATTTCCAAAAACTCAGATTCGGTAATAATTTCCACTCCTAAATCTCTGGCTTTGGTATTTTTTGAACTACCTGAACCGGGATCATTGGTAACCAGAAAATCTAATTTAGAAGTGACTCCCGATCTAAACTGCCCTCCTAATGAAATAACAAGGTCTTTTGCTTCGTTTCGCGTAATTTCGGTAAGTTTTCCAGTAAAACAGAAGGATTTTCCAGAGAAATTACCTCCTTTTACTTTTTTTTCAATGGTTATCTTATTTGTGTCTAATAATTCAATCATATCTGATTCTAATTTTTCTATACCCTCTATGATTTTTTGTGCGTTAATCTCCGCAATTCCTTCAATCTTTGCCAAATCTCCAATGGATGCGTTTTTAATCGCTTCTAATGAATCAAATCCCGCATCAGCAACCAAATCAATAATAGTTTCTCCGATCCCTTCAATATCAAATCCACCAATTAGTTTTCCCAACGAAATAGAATTTACAGCAAATAGATTATTTAGTGCTTTTTCTGCCGATCTTATCCCTTGTCGTTCCAATGCTGTGATGTCGGAAACTTTGAGCCTGTATAAATCCGCTATTTTTCTGATTTTTCCTTCGTTGAATAACTGTTCGAGTAGTTTTTCGCCAAAATTTTTAATTTCGAGTTTTTTAATCCATTTTCTTAGCCTATGCAAGTCCTTTTCGGAACAGCTTACGTTCGGACAATAAAGACGGGTTGATTCGTTAACCAGTTTTTCTTTACATGCAGGACATATTTCTGGTATCTTAATTTTTTCGCATATATCAGAGTTATAGACAACCTTCATTATCTTTGGGATTATCTCGCCACGTTTTACCACAATCACTTCAGAGCCTATCATCAAATTCAGTTTTTCGATCAGATCGGGATTGGCTAAACTGGCTCTTTGCACAGTAGTTCCCATAAGTTCAACAGGCTCAATGATAGCGATGGGTGTAAAAACAGATCCTGATTGACTCCATTCTACATCCCTTAAAATCGAGATGGCTTCTTCGAGGGGAAATTTTAAGGCAATTTGCTTCTCTGGGTGGTGTCTTTTCATATCTTCCCAATCAATCTGTGTGCCTTTAATCACCAGACCATCAATATCGTATTGCAGAGAATTTCTTAGATTTTCATGTATTTCAGTCCTGTAAATTATTATTTTATCTGCATTTTTCATAATTTTTTGGGGGACAACAGAAAAACCATTTGCTTCCATCCATGCTATTTTTTCCAATTCATCTGTGAATGGGGAGGAGATATTTCTGGCATTGTAAACTATGATGTTAAGATCCTCGCAACCTTCTCCGCTTTTTCGCTTGGTAATCCCCGATGCTGTGTTCCTACAATTTTTCTGATCCGAATATTTCCTTTCAAAAATATCATGATACATAACGATTTCTCCCCGAACCGCACCCGTAAAATTACCATTGAGAACTTTAGGTACTCCATTCATCTTTAAAACATTCTGGGTGATGTCATCTCCTTTGATCCCATCACCTCTGGATATTCCATGTTTTAGTTTACCATTTAAATATTGTAGTTCAACACTTATTCCATCCAGCTTGTATTGAACCAGATATTGCGGGTATTTGTGCTTTCTTGTCCATGCTAAAAATTCGGAAACTTCGTTGGCTTTTCCTTGCGAATTCATGGGGATTATATGCTCGATTTTTTCATACATCTTACTGCTGTCTTTTCCTACTAACTTTAGGATGGGGCTATCGGGAGCGAGTTTATGGAGTTTGTTTACTAGTAGGTCGAATTCTGAGTCGCTAATTTCGGGTTCTTTGTTGTAATATAAATCTTGATGTCGCAGTATTTCATTTTGTAAAAAAGATATTCGTTCATTTTGCTTTTTTTCGGCTACCTGAGTTACTTCCGAAATTTTTTTCTTGGGGCTTTTTGGCTTAACCGATTTTGTGGAACGAAAGAACTTATCGAGATTATTATTTGAGTTTTTCGACATAATAATTTTCATCTCTTTTTTGGGATTTATAAAATCAAAAACAATTGATTTCTTAGTATAGAAGAAGATTTCGGGTATATAAGGGGCAATGGAGTGAAGAATTAGTAAAAAAAAATTTCATTGGTTTTTTATTATCTTACCATAATGTTATATTGGGATTAAATTATTTTGTGGGGAAAAAAACATGGAGATAAAATAAAATATGAAGTTAACTTGTCAAAAATGCGGAAAAGAATATAAAAGCCGATATCATTATGAAAACCATATAAAGAAATGCACAGGAAAACCAAGCAAAAAAAAAATAACAAAGAAAAAAACATCAGTTTCGAGTAAAAATGAACTAAATAATTTGAAAATTAAAGTTGAAAATATAGAACAGAGATTGATAAAAATTGAAACAATATTACAAGACATAAATAGAAAATCGTTTGGAAAGAAAGATTCAGTTAATATTACTAAATTTGATGATTTTAATGATTTCCATAAGGAATTAGTAAAAATAATTAACGAAAGACCACAATTCAAGCAAATCAGAGGAAATTATGTTCTAAAAGAAATTAGAAATATTTTTTTACATGATTATAGAATTACTCAAAAAGAATTTGAAGCAAATATCTTAAAATTGTATCGGAAAGAGTTGATCGACCTACAACCAGGAGGCAATAAATTTGATTATCATCTTTCTCTTCCAATGGGAAAAAAGGTATATTATTTAATAATTAATGGGTAGGTGGAAAATAGATTATGGGATTTGAATTTAAAAACCGAGAAAATGAAAAAAATAAGCAAATAATTAGCTCAGAATTTCTTAGATACCCTAATCCTTTTCCGAGAAATCCTGTATGTTCAAAAAATAATTTACCAAAATTTTGCATAGGTCGAATTGAAGAAATTGGAATAATTAAAAATGCAATTGAAAAGGTATCCTCGAGTTTGAATAAAGAA
>JAUWOE010000229.1 GCA_030612265.1 Promethearchaeum sp. | reverse complement strand
ACCGTGGAGCGCCATTGACCCGTAATTCAGTATATCTCCCGTAGGCATTACAACTTCAGCGCCCATAAAAATTTCTCCTTGTGGACCCATGGAGCTAGTCACAAGTGAGAAACCTCTGTCGATACCGTCTCCCAGAACAGTTGCAGCCGGGGGAGCGCCGTCAGCTACGGGCGGAATATAATCCGGGTGGTATTTTCTCATATAAGCCCAGAGTTCACCGTTGGTTACGCCAGGCTCTATGATAACGTATCGGTTGTCTTCATCAATCTCGATTATTCGATCCATTCTGCTCATATCAAGATGGACTCCCGATGGTTTAAAAACGGGACAAGAAAATCCACCAGATAGTCCTCCGGAAACTGGTGTGACCGGAATTCTTCGATCTGAACACCACATAAGAATATTTCGCACTTCATTGGTATATCGTGGTCGCACTACTGCTTCAGCGATTTGCGATTCAAGACCCATTATTGATTTGCTTGAATAACTTGCACAGATTGCAGGATTAGCGGAAACAAACCTTTTACCTACGACAGACTCAAAGAATTCGACATCCCTTGCTTCAATTTTATTATACAGCATAATTTTCAGCTTTTTTAATATTATATTTCGTTGATTCCAAGTGTTATTTACCTCTTTAAATAAATACCTTGAGATAATTTTCAACAATTAATTTATTTTCTAGGAGGGTGTGTTAAAAAAGTTTTTTTTAGGAATTTCTGAGAAAGAATGAAAAAATACAACATTTACTCTTATGAATGTTTTTTTTAAGAATTATCTTTGGTCTAATCATTCAGCGCAATTTTTTTAAGACATTAGCAAAAACAATAAAAACTATTAATCAATCAATCTAATTTTTTTGTTAAGATAGAGCTCAGATAATCTTTTATTAGATTCGGCTATTTTTTTTATACGATTTAATTTTCGGGAGAAATTTTTACGTTGAGTTTCGGAGTATTCATCTCCAAAATAGAGTTCGGCGAGTTGTTTAGGAGAGATAAATGGAGTATTAATCAATATATTCTCAATAAAAACAAGGTGATTATAGTTTTTCCATCTTTTACTATCGAATTTAATTGCAATTTTTGGGGAAAAAATCTCACTTAAATAATCAAGATGTTTTCGTGGAATTTTAAGTAATTTTTCAATTTCTTTTCTCGGTTTTCCAGCGTTATTTAGCTCTAAAGCAAAATATTCTTTCAATTTTTTCCCTTCTTCAATTAAACCAGTTGAGATCATAGGATGTGCAGTTTTAATATTAGAAATTTCTCGAATAGTCAACCCATCTAAAGTTTCATTAAATAAAGTTTTCCAATTATGAATAACTTGGAAGAAATTTCCATAAATTCGTTTGGATCCTCTCTGGACGGGGGAAGTTCTGATAATATCGCGTGTAGATTTATATTTTTCTCTTAAATAATCTTGTGAAAAAAACCTATTATTTTCAAAAAGATCGATAATAATAGCACTTCGAATATCTCCAATTCTACCTAACGATATACTATGATTTGGTATAATTTTGGGTTGTAATTCTTTTTTTATTGCGTAAAAATCAAGAACTCTGTTCAAAGTTCCCATATATTTTGTGTTTCTTTTTAATTCTTGAATTGTTAGACTTTGAGAAATACTATTTTTATTAAACTGGATACTCTCAAAATGATTAATTCCCAAAGTCATTTCAATTTCAATAATATTTGCTAAAGCCTGTTGTCGTCTAAAATTATTAAAAAAGCGAGCAGAAATTTCGCATTGATGTAATTCCTCCAACTCTAGGTCAGAAATATCAGAATATGCTAATCTCAGGTAAAATTGGTTGTGAGAAATATTATGAAATGGATTTTTTGATTTTTTCAGCTGTGTCTTCTTTTCCTTGTTAATTAAGATATGTGTTTTGAGAAATCCTTGCATTAACAGGTCTTTATATTGCGTGAGTTGATCCTTTGAAAAACCCTCAACAATTTTTCTACCCCCTCCACCCAAAGTTGAATTGTACCCATTATTATAGCTATTAAATTCAGCTATCCATAGTATTTCTAGACGATCTAATTCATTTTGAGATTTTGCCTTAAAAATTAGGTTTTTGCCTGAATATAAATGAACATTTTGAATTTGATGCGAATTTTTATGAATGGTTAAATATTTAAGATATTTATCAACTGTTAAAATTTTCCAAGTTTCTTTACCATATTTACGTATGGCTCTACTAATTTTGTATTCAAATTCTTTTTTTCCTTTTCTATAAGCATCATTAATATGATCTGAAAAGCGCGAATATGAATTTGGTTGAGAAGTTTGACCGACATATACTTTTAAACATTTAGGATGGATCGAAAACATAATGTAAATTATACCATATACATTCCTATCCTTTCGCATATTTTTAGATATAATCCATAGAATTTTAAATTAATCAGTGATCAGATTTAGTAAACAATTAGAAATGAGATAAATAAATTGGAAAAAGTAGTATTAGTCTTCTAAACAGTTGTAATGGGTGTTTTTAATGATTTAGTCTGAAAGTTCGTGAAAATATGAATTTTTTTCTTTATCATTCAACTTACTTTGAATAATCCCGTAGATTGCATAATGATTATTAAATTCATCGTTACTTAACCAAACTTTTACAGGGATTAAACCTTTTTTTATATTTATATTGAAATCAAAAGATCTTGGTAGATTTTTAACCGCAAATTCTTTTGATTGAAAGGATTTCATAAAAGATTCATCATCGACTGCAATAATATCATAAAAATCGGGAACATTGTAAAGTTCTTTCTTTGTATATCCCGAAAATTTGCATATTTGGGAGTTTACATATACAAATTTATATTTTCCAGCCTCACTTTGCTGAAGAATGAAAAGTCCTAAATGTAAATCATCAAAAAATTGAAGAAAGTTTAATTTAGATTCATTTTCTTGATTAATTTTTAATCCTAATCCAATTAAATAAGCGATATTCAGACATAAAACAACTTCATTATGATTGAATTTCCGATTTTTATCCGAATAATTGACAATCATGGTTCCATAACGTTTTTTTCCAGTAAAAATTGGAACTCGTAAAAAAGAGCCAATATTTGCTTGTTCCAGTAAAGGATATAACTCACTTGGATATTCATCTATTGTTTTTTCTGTATACATTTTCATCGAAGAGGATTCTAATTCAAATAACAGTTTATCAATAAAAATATCATTAAAATTATTACATATTTCAGGAAAATGATGGGAGCACCATTTTTCAGTTTTTAAATATGAGTGTAGATTCTCAGAATCCTTCTTACTAACATTATTAATATCTTTGAATATCGCGATACTTGAAGCTTTTAAAGTATTTCCCATTGTTTTTAGAATATTGAAGATATTTTCATCCAATTTTTCATTTCGGTGCATAAGCATGGATGCAATAACTGATATTACCTTAAAACTTTGGATCTGTTCATCTTTTATATGTAAAATTGATTCTTTATTTTTAATATCTGTTATGTCTTCTATTATTCCTACAACACATCTTTTTCCTTTATTTTCTTCAGTTACTGGTAAAAAATTCGATACAATATGTATCCAAATGTATTTCTTAATTTCGGAATTGAAAAATTGGAATTCATAATCAAAACCACTGTCTGTTTTTCTTAAATCATCAATAATTAAGTTTAATTGGCCAAGATGATTGGGATGTATGTGTGAAAGAAATTCTTCAACGGAAATTCGTTGCGAAATCCCTAAAATTTGATTAGCAGTTTTTCCTAGATCTAAAAATACTGATTTTTGATCAGTTGAATCAATATAAACTCTAAATAGGACTATCTTAGATGTTTTTTGAATTAAATTGAAAATGATTTCCATAGATTCCTTCTCTAAAGTTGCATCAAATTCCGTTCCTAAATCATCCTCTGAAGCCTAATCTCTTTTTATTTAATTTTAAATTAAAATTTTAATAATTATAGTTATTATAGTTAGTAACAATACGTTTGTGTAGAAAAACTTTTCCTTAATATTTTATAATCATCAAAATTTCGCATTTTTAATTGCTATTTAATAAAAATCCTTTTAATACTCGAAAAACTATTTTAGATTAATATATGACATACTTTTTTGAGGAAAGCAGCAAGACTATAAATTTTTTAAAAGAAATAACTTCAAATTCCCAAAATATAATTAAATTCAAGAAATTGGATATAATAATCAAAAGTTTATTAGAAGAAATTGTAGATAAAAATTATTTATATGTTGATGAAATATTAGATTATTTATTTTCTCATCTGAATTCTAATTTAATTCCATATTTTCTAAATCAACTAGTATCAATTTCAATTCGCTCTGAATCTGGTCATAAAATCGCATTGTATTTAATTAAAGCTGATAGTCGTCCTATATACCAAATTAAAGGATTACAACTTGTTCCGTCCTTGAAAGATTCGAGTTTTACTCCATACATAATCCCTTTAATATTCTCATTGCACAAACCATTACAACAACAAGCAATTCAAACATTATTGGCAACTCCTGGAAATAGGGAAGAAATATTAGAACAATATCTTCAAGATAGATCTCCTCAACGAAAAGAGTTAGCAGCTCGGTTAATGAAACAGATCAATCCCGATAATGTCAAATTAGCACAAATTATGATAAATTCTGAAGATTTTTTAGAACGTATTGAAGGAATAAAAATTATATCTGAGACAGGGAATCGTAAATGGATCAAAAAAACCTTTGAAAAATTGTATGAAATTGAGAAGGATTTAGCGGTTAGAAAAGCAATAATTGAAGCAATAACTTCACTTGGGGGGAGAAAAGCTGAAAAAATTCTTCAGATTTCTCTTGAAAATGAGGATTTTACCCCAATGAGAAATTTATTATCTAATTCAATACAAATATTAAAAAAAAAATAGATATGTTATCTTAAAATATTACAGCCTCTTCTTTTTAAAAATGTCAGAGTTTTTAGACTGTGACCAGGAAGATATTCAAGATGATTGTTTTTTAAATTCAATATTTTTAAATGGAATAAATCTCTCATAGAGTAAGGCAGTTTTGATATTTGATTTCCAGGAAAATTTAAAATTCTGAGAGATTGGATCAATCCAATTTCTTCCGGCAAATTTAACTTTAAATTTTTATTAGGGATTGAAATGGCAATTACATTATTTTCTTCAACACTAAAAAATAATTTGTTTTCAATTTCAGATTTTAAAATATCATTATCTTCACTTAAATTAAAATTTAAAATTTTTTCACCGATTTCATGTTCGAGATAAGATAAAACATCACGATCCCATGAATAAATCTCAATCCCGTTGAAATTTTTTAGGTTATACGCCTGTTCTAAAAAGCAATCTTTACATAAATATCGTCCCATATGTATTACAAAATTCGGTTTTTGGGTGTTACACTCCAAACATAATTCCATTTCCTGGGCATTTTGAAATTCCTTTCTATTTTTAAAAATAATAAGAAACCAAAAAATTCCATAAGTTAAAATTGCCCAACCACAAAAAAATAAAGCGCTTCTAAAAAGTGCATCTAAATCAGGATATAGCAAATAAACTGAGAATGGTATTATTGAAAGACTCATTAAGAACGGAGCCAATCTATATTTTCTATAATTAAATATAAAATAAGAAGCAACATATACTTGCAAAAATACAACTAATGCTAAGAAAATAAGATCTTGAGCCCAAAAATAAGTTGCTAATATTAGAAAATTGAGTAATAAATCCCATTTAATCAATCCATATTTATCTCTGAATTGGTTCTCCAGTAAAATTGGGCCTAATTTTCGACCTTCTCTTTCCCGTTTTGCTTGAACATGTAGTTCTTCCCTACGAGTTTTATTTTTGATATACGAAGCAGTTACCACATTTGATTTTGATTTTTTCGATGCGCTCATTTTAACCATAATTACCTCGTTGGAATTCTCAATAAGTGATAATGTTTATTTAGTGTTAAATTTTAGCATTTGTGAAGTGATTGATTGATTTTTCATATTCAATTGAAATATTTAAATTTTGAAAGAAATTTTCGAGAACTAGTGCAATTTTTTCATTCTGTTTTACATTGAATTTATGGGAATGAAAACTAAAGGTGGTATAGGAATAAAATACTTTT
>JAUWOE010000164.1 GCA_030612265.1 Promethearchaeum sp. | reverse complement strand
TTAATATGATCGGGATTAATTAGTCCGATATCGGCGCTAACCGATGGATTTCCTTGAAGATTATTGGTCATAATTTTTAGGAAGAAAGCTTAGCTTTTAAATTAATCCCCTCTTTTGTCGATGGACTAGAGTAGTAAAAATAATATCGTTTGGATGAGATAAATCAAAGAAAAAATTGAAGAATTTTAATCCTCCCCTTTGGAAACGTCGACAAAAACGAATTACATTAATAATGATAATATAATAAAATAATTTGAAAAATGTAATAGAAATATCTCTATTTACATAGTAAGGAGCTTCTCTTTGTAAACTCACGAGAATCGAGAGAAGAATTTTTAGTGTTTATACTGATTATGGATCAATTCAAAGCACGCAAGCAAATTGTTGTAGATCGCAGGAATCGGAATGGACGGCAGCATTTATCGAGATAAAGTCCATTGGGGACGTGCTTGGAAAAGATCGACGTTTTTATTATGTATTTAGAGAATCTTCTATTAAGAAGAATATAAGTAAAAAAAGTAAGTATATATAAAAAATTGAGCATTTCAGAAAAATAGAGCAAACAAAAAAATATGGATCGTATAAAAAAATATGAATTCTAAACATTTTTCACCAGATTATATTTTAACGAAATATTTATCTTTAGGATCATTACTTTCCTTTATAATATGTCTTTCAATGTATATTGTAGCAAGTGTAACAAATAATTTCTTCAAAGGATTTGCATTATCTTTATCATTTTTCTCTCTAATTACTTTTCTTTTAGTACAGTCTAATATTAAAAAGCTACAACAAATTGCCCCTTACTTTATAATAATAAGTATTAATCTAGCTAGTTTTTACCATTCTTTTGACTTGCGCTGCACAACACCATTATTACTTGTAATATTATATCTTTTTATTGCTGGTTTTTTTACAGATTTCAAATTTATAACCTCTCTTTTTATATCTGATCTGTTATTTACGTTTTTAGGGCTCATCCTTAATAGGTTTCAATTTTTTCCAACATTCAATCCAGAGAATAATTTAATTTATTCAAATGCGGTTTCCATTTTTTTACCTGCTTTGTTGGTAGCATATTTAATAGCAACACTTGTAAATAAAGTACTTCTAGGAACGATAAAAACTATTGGAGAACAATTCAATCTTCTAAAAATGACTCAACAACAATTGATAGCTCAAGAAAAAATAAAATCAATTCAAGTTTTCGCAGGTGGTCTTGCTCATGACTTAAATAATATCTTGATGTCAATTTTGGGTAGTGTTTATTTAGTAAAATCATTTCCTGATGAGATTGAAGAAAATAAAGAACTATTAGAAGAAGCTGAAAAAGCTTGTTATCGCGCAAAAAATTTAACACAACAATTGTTAACTTTTTCAAAAAACACTTCTCAAAATAAAAAAAATGTAAAATTAAATAATATAATTAAAGAAGTTACGACATTTTCATTAAGAGGAACCAAAATTGAACCCATTTTCTCTATTTCAGATAAATTATGGGGTGTTTATTGTGATAAAGATCAGATAAGCCAAGTAATCCAAAATTTAGTTATCAATGCTGCCCAAGCATCTTCCCAAGGAGGAAAAATTGAAATAAATGCAGATAATATTGAACTGGCTCGGAAAAATGAACATGAACTTCCCAAGGATAAATATATTAAAATTTCTATTGTTGATTACGGGATTGGTATTTCACCAAATAATGTAAAAAATTTATTTAATCCATTTTTTACAACAAAAGAAAAAGGTTCAGGGCTAGGGTTGTCAATTTGTTATAATATAATTAAGATTCATGACGGAATCCTTTATTTTACTTCAAATACAATTGGTTCTACGTTTACTCTCCTTTTACCTGCAATAGAAAAAATTTATTCCGAAGAAATGGTGATTAATGATTTCAAACTGGAATTAAATACTTCTAATCGAGGAAAAGTATTAATGATGGATGATAAACAAGATATTCGCAAAATTGGCCGTTTAATGTTAAAAAAATTAGGATTTATTACCAAGTCGGTTAAAAATGGGAGCCAAGCTTTATACTATCTAAGAAAAACAAAAAAAGCTGGTGATCCTTTTTCATTTCTAATTTTAGATTTTACTATTCCTGGAGAAAAAGGTGCTTTGGAAATAATTGATGAAATCCGATTGATAGAACCAAAGATAAAAATAATTCTCTCAAGTGGTTATACTAACAGCAAGATTACAGAAAATTATAAAGAAATGGGGTTTGATTTTTTATTATCTAAACCTTATCATATTAAAGATCTTAAAAATGCCATCCAAAAATTAGATTTAGACACAAAAATTTGATAAAAATCTATTTACAATCAAGAAAAGAAATTAAAGCAAGATAATTTATTAATAATTTCTTTCTGTTAGGAAATTTCCATGTTTTTCCTATATTTTTCAATTCGATCTATTTCAATTCGATCTATTCCCAAACGACTCTACTACTCCCTATTTCATCAAACCTAATGGATACCTATTCAGGGGTATTTTCATGAACTGGCTTAAATCGTTTGATTTAACGATCAATTTTCTTTTGGGGATTTTTTCGTTAAATCATTTTCATTATGTCATAGTTAAAAGTAGACAATTCCAAGCCACAAATCATTTTTACTAAGGAATAGTGAAATTTACAGGGTAATTGGTAAATTTTTTAGGTTAAAGAGAAAAAAAGACCGAGATATTCTCAGTCAGTTGTCCTCTGCTCCGTAGGAGCAGAATCTCATATATAATATTATGTTACTTTCTTAAAATATTTTAAACTAAGCCCAAAATTGATAGAAATGATGAACTGGTCCCTTTCCCTTACCTATTTGATACTCCCTTCCAGCTTTTAAAGCTGCTGTTATGAAGTTTTTAGCGTTTAATACTGCATTTTCTATGGAATAACCTTTTGCTAAATTTGATGCAATTGCTGATGAAAGAGTACAACCCGTTCCATGAGTATTTTGGGATTTTATATATTTTGAATCAAAATGATAGAACTTCCCCGTTTTTTTAATAAATAATAAATCCACACTCAGGTCTAAACTTTTATAATAATGACTATGTCCCCCTTTTATTAGAATAGCATTTCCCGTATAATCACTTAATTTTTTACATATGCCTTTTAATTCTTTAATATTATAATCTAAAAAACTGTCCTTATGTTGATTCAATAAAACTGCGGCCTCTTGTAAATTTGGTGTAATAACTTTTGCAAGAGGTAACAATAACGACTTAAGTGCTTGAATGGCTCCTTTATTTAATAATTTCTTACCGCTAGTGGAAACCATAACAGGATCAACAACTACTTGGTTAATTTTATAGGTTTTTAATAGCTTTGTGACATGAGTTATTATATCTGTAGAAAATAAAATTCCAATTTTAACAGCATCAATTCCTATATCTTTTATTATTGCCTCAAATTGTTTATCAATAAATTCAGGAGGAATGGGATAAATATTTGAAATATTACATGTATTTTGAGCAGTGAGAGCAGTGATTACCGACATCCCATAACATCCTAATGCAGCAAATGTTTTTAAATCCGCTTGGATTCCTGCACCCCCACCACTATCAGATCCAGCAATAGATAAAACTTTCACAAATCGCTTCATACTTATATTCCTTTCTTTCTTTGATATTCTAAATAAATTTCATAGAGATGCTTAGCTGTATGTTCTGGATTTTCTGCAGAACAAATAGCAGAAACCACAGCTATCCCATCAGCACCAACATCGAATACCGAGGCAGCATTTGAAAGATTAATTCCTCCAATAGCAATTAAGGAATGGTGTGAACTCGCTCGGACTTTTTTTAATCCTTCTAAACCCCAGATTTGATTTGTATTTTTTTTAGTATTAGTCGGAAAGATAGAACTTACTCCCAGATAAGAAACATTGTAGTCTTCTGCTTCTTGAACTTGCTGAAGAGTTTCCACAGATAAGCCGATAATTGCATCTTCTCCCAATATTTTTCGAACAAATGGATAGGGGATATCTTGTTGACCTATATGTACTCCATCGGCACCGATAGCAAGAGCAACATCTACCCGATCATTAATTATTAGAGGAACATCAAAGGGTTCTATAAGTTTTTTTATCCCTTGAGCTTCTTTGATGAATGTTCGAGTTGATATTTCTTTTTCCCGAATTTGAACCATAGATACACCGCCCTTTATTGCTTGAAGTATTACATCTTGAATAGATTTATCTCTTACCAGTTTCCGATCTGTGAGTAAATAAATACCTTTCAAATCAAATTCACCAATTTAATCCTATTTTTGATATCTTCTTTAGTAAGTCCATACAGAGCATCTAAAAAGTTCATCTGCAAACTTCCTGGTCCTCTAGCGTGTTCTGCTGCGATTTCTCCTGCAATTCCCATTATAACCATAGCATGAGTTGCAGCACAGAAAGCTGATGGATTTATCGCTAAAAATGCCCCTGTTAAAGCTGATGCCGTACATCCCAATCCAGTGACTTTAGTCATTAAAGAATGCCCGTTTGCAATACCTATTTTACGCTCACCTTTAATAATATAATCCGTTTTTCCACTAATACTAACAATACAGTTATGGTTTAGAGACAAATCATGAGCTGCATTGATTGCTTTTATAGCTGATATTTGACTATCAACCCCCTTTGTATTCGAGTTTTCACCAGCTAATGATTTTATTTCTGATCCATTTCCTCTAATAACAGAAGGAGAATGAATTCCAAGAAGGCATTTAACCGTTTTTGTACGATAATTAGTTGCACCTGCTCCAACAGGATCTATGACAACAGGAACTCCTAAATCTTTGGCTTTATAAAGTGCTTTTTTCATAGAACTTATCCAATGATTACTTAAAGTTCCAATATTAATGACTAATGCTTGAGCAAGGGAAACCATTTCTTTTACTTCATTCTCAGCATGAGCCATGACAGGAGATGCACCCAAAGCAAGTAGTGCATTTGCAGTTATATTCATCACTACGTAATTAGTGATATTATGGATGAGAGGTGCTTTTTCTCGTATCTTCAATAAATCTGACCATATTTCTTCTGGAGTTATTTTCATGATATATTCGCCTTTAAAAAATTGGATATAGTATTAACCAAGGATGAAAATTCATCGATGATCTTTTGTTTGTTTTTAGAAGAGGTTGAATGCAAAAAAAAAGGGATACAATAAATCTGTCTAAAAGAAAGGGTTTGAATTCCTTCCAAAGTGCTTACCATACGCTTAAAAATCTTATTCATATCAGAATATTTGTCTTCTTGAGCTTCATTGAAGCCAAAATCATCTATAATTATAATTTGATTGAATATTTTAGGTGAAAAAACTGTTTTAACTTGATTCCAGTATACAGATGATCGTTTCAAACATCCCATATCAGCAGAATTCGCAATAAGTATTGATCCTTCAATTTCTTGTTTATTATTAAGTGAAGAAATACAAAGTGAAGTTGTAGTAAACCCTATCCTCTTAAACTGATTGGAAATATGGTTTGTTATTTCAGCATAATGATCTGTTACAACTAATAATGTCACAAATGGATGATTATAAAGCTTTTTAAGAATTGGTATCCATAACTTTTCGATGTTTGATTGATTTAAATAAAATTCTGTAAATAATCGTGTACTTTCATCAATTTGATCTTTTTTCATGAGTCCTAACTCCAAAATTTTATTGGAAAGAAGTGTTTGATATCCTATTTGGGTAGTTGCACCTTCATACCAAGTGGGGGAAATAATTTTTTCCCAAAACATCTTTGCGCTTCGAAGACCAAGATCCCACAATCCAGATGCTTTAAATGCATTAATCAATGATTTTTTTCTTCCAAACCAACTTGTTTTTATACTTAAGGTCCCAGAAAAATCAAATATTATCAAACAATTCGACTTATTTATCATAAGATTATCAACTAAATTTTTCTATTTCCGCTTCAAAGCACACCATTCTCCACACATTGAACAAGGCTGATTATCTGTGGTTATTTCTTTATCCAATTCAAGATAACGGGAAAATTTATCCTTATCAATAGCCATTTCTCGTTGTTTTTCCCAATTGAAATTTCTCCTTGCTTTTGACATAATTAAATTTCGTTTTATAGATTCGGGATGGTTATGACTAAGATCGGCAGCACCCGCAGCAATTTTTGAAGCAATAACACCATCATGAACATCTTCCAAAGAAGGTAATCGTAAATGTTCCGCTGGAGTAACATAACAGAGAAAATCTGCCCCATACATTCCTGCCAATGCCCCCCCTATTGCTGCTGTAATATGATCATAACCAGGAGCATAATCTAAAACTAATGGCCCTAAAACATAAAAAGGGGCACCATCACAAATTATCTTTTCTTTCTTAACATTTTCTTTAATTAAATGTAGAGGTACATGACCCGGTCCTTCTACTATAACTTGAACATTCATATCTCGACACCGCTGTACCAATTCTCCTATGGTCTTAAGTTCTCCAAATTGTGCTTTATCATTTGCGTCAGCAATGCAACCAGGACGTAATCCATCCCCTAAAGATAATGTAATATCATATTCCTTTGCTATATTGAGAATCTTATCAAAATATTCATAAAGGAAATTTTCTCGATTATAATATCGCATCCATCGAACTAAAATTGAACCACCACGACTGACTATCTCTAGAGTTCGTTTATTAAGTAAAGAAAGATGTTTCTTTTGAATACCAGCATGAATAGTCATAAAATCTACTCCTTGTTTTGCTTGGTGTTCCATAACTTGAAGAAAATGATCTATATTTAGATTGTTTAAATCACCTATTTCAAGCAATGTGTCATAAATGGGAACAGTTCCTAGAATAATATTACCACTCTTGATAATCCTTCTTCGAAACTGGTGATTGTCCCCAGCAATTGATAAATCCATTATTGTATCCGCCCCTGCCTGAATTGCAGTTTGTAATTTCTTATATTCATAATCAAAATCGCAAGATACAGGTGAACTTCCAATATTCGCATTTACTTTAATTCGACAATTTTTTCCTATTGCAATTGGTTTCTTTAAAGAATGTTGATTGTTTTTAGGAATAACTACATATCCTTTTAAGATATTTTGAATAAGAAGAGATTCAGGTATCATTTCTTCACAAGCTATCTTTGAAATATAGCCAGGAATTTTATTTTGTTTTAATTCATTTATAAGTGTACTCATATTTCTTCATTCCTAGAAAAACATGGTGAACACGTATAGAAACGATTCACCTTTTCTAGTGAAAGCAAGAGTGTTTCCTTACGCTGGTATTATCCAGACAAGTTCCAGGGTATTTTCTCAGCCCAGATAAAGTAATTCCGAGCACCCCTAACACAAGTTATGATAATAATTATATAATAATAATTTCTTAGAGTATTTTAACTTATATATTCTACTAAAAATTCCAATCATGGAATAGGTAATAATAAATATATTATATTTAAGAAAATCGCCTTCTTTCTCATATTGATTTCTTTGTAGCCCATTTTCGATTTATCTTAACTAAATCAATATATTTTGAATTATAGTTAAAATCTTCGTAATATAAAATGAATTTAATCTTTTTTTAGCGATTTTCTCTTTTTTAATTTTTAAAGAAAGAAGTAGAAAATCTATTATATGGCGACGTGGGAGTTCTCCAAATCCTGTTTCAATTAAAGGAATATTAATTGGTTCAAGATTTCAGTGTGTACTGATCTCTTCCCATAAATTATTACATGATTTTGCCAGAAATTCCAACGAAGTTGAAGCTTTGTCTTTCTCGTCTATTTCCGTAACAGCGACTAAAAATAGTTTAGAAGGCCCATGATGAATCATTATCGTTGTTCGACGGGATATTTTTTTGTTTTTCCGTTTGGATTCGTTCGCTTAATTTCAGTAAATTCATATTGGAATAAGTGTTTCTCAATTAATCGATCAAATTCTTCTTTTTTGCCTAAGATTTTCTCGATAAGTTGACCATGGAGACTATTTCTTGCCACAATATTATCTCCAATATGAGAATCGAAATATTTGTTTACGGAAATTACTTTATGATCTTCATCCTGTATTAGATCTCCATATTTGATCTCGATATCCATTTAATTCATTTGGAAAATAATTTTTTCCTTTGGAATATATATATTGGGACGAAAATTGGAAAGATTAACAATAATATAATCTAGAAATAATATTTCTGTGGATCGAAAAATATTGAATAAAGCGCAATAAACCATCCGACAAAACTGTTATAAGCACTAGGATGCATTTTCAATCTTGATTTGAATCATTCTGGTAATTTTTTAAGTATAATGGATATATGATTATATTTAATTTTTTATTTACTTTAACAACCGCTTATAAAATTCCTTCTCTCATGTCTTCTTATTGTGGATGATATAATGAGAATCTTTAA
>JAUWOE010000004.1 GCA_030612265.1 Promethearchaeum sp. | reverse complement strand
GGTTCATTTGTGAATTCCACAGGACACTTTTCAATAAGGACAAATGGTGTTTGTTCATCACATTCCCCCATAACGGCATGTGCTGCATCTGTCAATTGGTCTGCTAAGGCACGGGTTGTCCATTTCATTTCATGTCCGAATAGATCCTTTCTTCCTCGACAATCTATTATTGGATAAAAACCATCTACTCCAATGGCAACTCCAACAACTCCTTTTCTTATAGGTTGAACGCGCGAATCCGAGATAATAATTCCAAATTCTTTTATCTCGAATTTCTCTTTAATTTTCTGAACAAGATCACGTGCAGATCCAAAAGGATCCTCGGGCCAAAGTGAAATATTTCCCTCGATACCAGAATTGGATTGATCTATTCCCCCATTAGCAATTAGAATACCATTTTTTTCGGTAAAAAGCATACCCGGAATACCTCCTACAATTTCATCTGCTTCTTCTAAAACCACCTGCACAAATTTAGGATCCATTGAATATTCTTTTGCTAGTTCTTTTGCTCTTTCCGAAATATTTTTCACGGATTCGATTTCAATAATTCTATTTTCAGTGGTGCCTACTAAAGTTTCTGCAATAACTAAAACCGATCGCTCCTTAAGTTCAATTTTATTATAATCCAAAGTTTCACAGATAACATCAAAGAGATTTTCATTTTTCAATATGATATGTGAAGTTTTTAAGGCCGTAACTTTCATTTATTGTAACCTTCAAATGTTTTTGAATACTGAATTTTTGTTTGATTCTCTTTTTTCAAAGTATTTTCAATCAAAGATGCAATTATATCTAATTTTAGATGTTGGTTTTTTAGTTTTTTAATCAAGCTATTAAATTGACTAATCGTTCCCATTAATACAACATCAAAGATTTCATCATTTTTCTTCCATTCAGTCGATATTACCTGACTGTGAGTTGCTACATCTCCCCCTCTTGAAAGAAGTTCTTGTTTTAAAATCAAAGCTGCAGGGGCTGTGATATTATGAAGGACAATTAATTTATTTATCATTTTTCTGTTCATGATTTTTGAACCCCCTGGAAGTACTCCAAATGTTTGTAAAAAGTAATCAGCACTACGAGCATTAGTAAATGGATCAATAATTTCACAAATTTGACCATTAGCATTTGAAATTACGGGTTTTTTTCGAATTGACATGGCCACTAGAATTGTTTGATTAATTTTTTGATCAACATCATGGGTGCGAATTATATGTGCCCCATTATATACTGCTATCGATGTTGCAGCCAGACTTCCAATTTCCCTTTTATTTGTATCCGATTCATCAAGTACAGAACCAAGGAACGATTTTCTTGATAATCCTATAAGTATCGGATTCCTAAAGCAACGAAAATTTTGAATTGAATCAAGTATAGCGAGATCATACTCATAAGTTCTTTCAGAAACCCATTTACCTATCCCAGGATCAATAATTACTTTGTTAGTATCATATCCTTTATCATTGAGTTGATTTATTGTGTTATGTAAAGCTTTTAAAATTTCATCAATAGATTTTCGATCTCCTGGTTTATTTTCTGTTGCCATAATTACAACAGGGCATCCATATTCGCATATAACGTCCATCATTCTAGGATCTGTGTGAAATGAGCTAATATCGTTGATAATAGTCCTAATATTATTTTTTTTGGCAAATCCTAATCCCAATTCCGCAATTTCCGCATATTGTGTATCAATTGAAAGAATAATATCTTTGGGAATGTGATTTACCAATAAATTTAGTGCGTTTAATATTCGATCTTTTTCCTCTGCAACAGAAATTTCTTCTGACCAAGGTGCAGTCGATCTAGCTCCAATATCGATAATGGTAGCTCCGTTATCTAAAAAATCTTTGATTTTCTTAATTAATTCTTCATTTGGAACAAAAGAATTCTTATGGAAACTTTCTGGGCTTAAATTTATTACACCCATTATTCTTACTGGATTAAAATCGCCAATTGAGTAGCCCGGAAATAATTCGAAATTTATAATTCCCATAATTCTGATTTAAAAATTTCTGAATTAAAAATTTTAAGAATAAAAAGAAGATCAAACATTTCATGAAACATATTGGTAAATCCAGAAATATTTTCAACTTAAAATTTGATTTTAGATAAAGAGAAATTCTTAATAGTTGTCGATTCTTTTATAAGTTTGTATAAACAAAAAAAAATCCCCCCTTTTGCGCTATTTTCAATTATTTTTATCAATGGTGATGCACATGAGCTCAAAAAAGATAAACCTAAAAATTAAGCAAGAATTAAGTGATAAAATTGAAAATAATTCAGAAGATAAAAAAGATTCAGATGATAAAATAGTTGTTCAAGAAGAGTTAGAAGAAGTTAGTAAAAGTTCTGCTATCCAAGATAAAGAAAAAATTCCAATAACAAAAAAGAATATTGAATCTCAAAAAGAAACATCAAAATCCAAATCTAAAAGCAAAAAAGATTATAATGCAGAAAATATTGTTGTTTTAGAAGGTTTGGATGGAATTAGGAAGCGACCTTCAATGTATATCGGCTCTCAAGGGAGACGAGGGTTCCATCATCTTGCTTTTGAAGTAATCGATAATTCAATTGATGAAGCAATAGGAGGATTTTGTTCGAAAATCCAACTTATTCTTGAAGCAGATAATTCTTGTACTATTAGAGATAACGGACGCGGCATACCCGTTTCAAAACATCCAAAAAAGGGAATTTCCACCTTAGAAATAGTTTTTACTTCTCTTCATTCTGGTGGAAAATTTGATAAGAAATCATACGCAGTATCTGGGGGACTCCATGGAGTTGGTCTTGCTGTAGTTAATGCTTGTTCTGAATGGGCTACTGCAAAAGTCAGAAGAAATGGCAAGCTTTACAAAATAAAAATGTCTAAAGGTCATATTATAGAACATCTAACTGAAAGAGAGACTGATAGAGAATTAGATGATACAGGCACCGAAATACAATTTTTACCAGATAAACTCATATTTACAGGAATGGTAGAAGAACTTTATAAATTTGATTATGAATATCTTGCAGGAAGATTGAGAGATCTTGCATATTTAAATCCGATTGAGATTGAAATCATAGATAAAAGAGTTGGGCAAGAAAAAAGTCAAATTTTCAAGTATGAAAACGGATTATCTGATTTTGTAAATTATCTGAATAAAGCCAAGAAACCTTTACATGAAAACATCATCCATATTAAAAAAGAAAACAAAGGAATAATTGTCAAACTAGCTTTTCAATATAATGAATCTTATATTGAAATAGTTCAATCATTTGTTAATAATATAAACACTATTGAAGGGGGCACCCATTTAACAGGATTTAAATCGGCTCTCTCAAGAGTATTCAATAATTATATTAAAGATCACCAAAGTCAATTTAAAAATTTAAAAGATAAAACCCTTAAAGGGGCGGATGTTAGAGAAGGAATTGTTGCAATACTTTCTGTTAGTGTCCCCGAACCTCAATTTGAAGGTCAAACAAAAACAAAATTAGGAAATCCCGAAGTTAAAACCATAGTTTCTGATATTGTTTATGAAGAAGTTTATCATCATTTTGATTCAAATCCAAAGGAAACCAAAGCAATAATTCATAAATGTATTAGTGCTCAACAAGCGCGGCTTGCGAGTCAAAAAGCTAGAGAACTTACCAGAAGAAAATCTGCTCTGGAAACATTACGATTACCCGGGAAATTGGCTGATTGCTCTTCCAAAAACGCTGAAGAGTGCGAAATTTTTATTGTCGAAGGAGATTCTGCAGGGGGATCTGCAAAACAAGGTAGAAATCGCAGCACACAAGCAATTTTACCATTACGAGGAAAAATATTGAATGTAGAAAAATCCCGGATTGGAAAAATTCTTGAAAATAAGGAAATTGGAGCGATGATAAAAGCAATCGGTGTTGGGATTTATCAAGGAAAGGATAACGGTGATGATGAAGACGATGATGAAGATGAAAGCCAATTTGATATTTCACAACTACGGTATCATAAGATTATAATTATGTGTGATGCAGATGTAGATGGCCACCACATCGAAACGTTACTTTTAACTTTCTTTTTCAGATATATGAGACCTTTAATAGATGAGGGTCATATTTATCTTGCCGTTCCTCCGATTTATAAGTTAAACTATAAAAATAAATTTAAATACCTATATATTGCAGATGAAGCAAAATTATTAACTGCAGAATTAGAATCTTTTATGAAAGAACACAAAATTTTGGATATTTCTAAAGTTAAAGTGCAGCGATATAAGGGGTTAGGGGAGATGAATCCCGATGAATTATGGGATACTACCATGGAACCTGCGAACAGACGATTAATTAAGGTCAAATATGATGATTTTACTAACACAGATATCCTTTTTTCAATTCTAATGGGGAGTGAAGTAGCTCCTCGACGTGAATATATTGTCGAACATTATAATGAAGTCCTAAATCTAGATATTTAAATAAATCAAAATTGCTTGCATGGAAACTCTGTGATAATTTATGTCAAAAATTCCCAATAATGAACTTGGAACTGATTCTGAACCTGTTTTGAATCCAGGATTATCAAAAATAATTGAAAGGGAATTAAGAGCGGAACTTTCACGTTCATACCTCGATTATTCTATGTCTGTTATTGTCGGAAGAGCCATTCCAGATGTTAGAGACGGTTGTAAGCCTGTTCAACGCAGAATTCTGTATTCCATGGCGCAAAATAACTTCTACTATAACAAACCTCATTTTAAATGCGCGCGGATTGTTGGGGACTGTATGGGAAAATATCATCCACATGGTGATCAGTCGGTTTATGCGGCACTTGTAAGATTAGCTCAAGATTTTTCTGTTAGATATTTGTTAATTGATAAACAAGGCAATTTTGGCTCAATTGATGGCGACGCAGCAGCAGCTATGCGATATACAGAGGCACGATTAGCCAAGATATCTGAATTATTATTGGAAGAACTGGACAAAGATACTGTAGATTTTCAAGATAATTTTGATGGTTCACTCAAAGAACCTATTTATTTGCCTGCAAAACTTCCGTTATTATTGATGAACGGTGCGGCTGGTATTGCTGTGGGAATGTCAACAACTATTGCTCCCCATAATCTAACTGAGATAAATGATGCAATTTGCGCAGCAATTGATATGGGTGTTGATAATTTTGATGGAAGTGATGTTGAAAAATACATTAAAGGTCCCGATTTTCCAACTGGTGGCATAATAATGGGACGTCAAGGAATCAAAGACGCTATTTATACAGGTCGTGGTTCCATTGTTGTTCGGGGAAAATGTGAGATAGTTCCCAATGGTACTGGAAAAAACCGTGATTCTATTGTTGTGTCTGAAATTCCATATATTGTTAATAAATCTGTTTTAATTAAAAAAATAGCATTATTGGTTAATAATAAAGTAATTCCTGAAATTTCTGATGTTCGAGATGAATCAGATCGTAAGGGTATGAGAATTGTAATAGAATTAAAGAGAAATTCTGATGCAAATGCTTGTTTGAATAGATTATACAATAAAACTCAACTCCAAAACACTTTTAATATTATTAATTTAGCCCTGATCAATAATGGTAGACAACCAAAAGTTCTAAATTATTTAGAAATCATAAAAGAATTTATTACTCACCGCGAAGACGTAATAAGGCGCCGAACTGCCTTTAATTTAAAAAAAGCAGAAAGAAGAATGCACATCATTGAAGGATTACTTATTGCAATTGATAATATTGATGCCATTGTTCAGCTCATTAAAAAAAGTGCAGATGCTAAGGATGCCACTAAAGTCTTAATGAACAATTATTCACTTACAGACTTACAGGTCACAGAAATTCTGAAAATGCCTCTAAGTCGATTAACTAATCTACAAAATAAGAAATTGATCGATGAAAAGGATGAGCTTGTAAAGAAAATCAAAAAATTAAAAGCTATTCTTGCAGATCGTAAAAAAATCCTCCAAATTATCAAAACTGAATCTCATGAAATTACAAAGAGATATGGGGATGAACGAAGGACAGAAATTCAAGAGATGGAAGAAGAATATAAATTTACTTACAAGGAAACTGTTCCTGAAGAAGAATGTGTTATTGTAATCACCCAAGATCAAAAAGTTAAACGAATGACCCTTGAACAATATCAAGCTCAAGGGAGAGGTGGAAAAGGAAAGCGTGGTATGAAAATGAGAGAAGAAGATGTTATCGTAAATATGTTTATTGCTTCAAGCCACGATACTATCCTACTTTTTACTCAACAAGGAAGGATATATTCGGTTCCCGCTTTTAAATTCCCAATGGCTTCAAGAAATGCAAGAGGCAAAGCGCTTGTAAACTATGTTAATCTCAAGCCCGGTGAAAAAATAATTGATATAACCAATATTGAAAGCTTTACAGGTGTTAAGAAAAGTTTAGTTTTTGTTTCTGCTAAGGGTATAACAAAGAAAACAAATTTGAGCGCATTTTCTAAAATAAGACAAACTGGAATTAAATGCATAACAATTCGTGAAGATGATAAACTTGTTCGTGTTAAATTATGTAACCCTAAGGAAGAAGTATTAATTGCTACTAAAAATGGTTTTGCGATTCGTTTTAAAGAAAATGAACTCAGATCATCCGGTAGAACGGCAATGGGTGTTAGAGGAATTAAATTACGCTTAGATGATGAAGTTGTTGATGCGGTCATTCATGATCCCGATACCTCAATAATCACTATCACTAAAAAAGGATATGGGAAACATACCAAATTAAAACTATATCGATTAACACATCGCGGTGGCAAAGGTGTAATAAATATTAAGTTGCGTTCCAAAAATGATGAGGTAATAGCTGTGAAAGCAGTTCCTTCTGAAAAAAATCTCTTACTTGCCAGTGAAATGGGATTATTAATTCGAATTCGCACTGATGATATCCGAGAAACAGGAAGGGCTACTATGGGTGTAATTATTATGAGGTTTAGTTCGGATGATGATGAAATATCTTCAGTAGCCCTATGCGAAATTGATTAATCTCAAGTTGAGTTAATTCAGAAATAAAAATTTTAAAAACATCTTTCATTTTAAAAAAATATTTTGTTAGGGATTGACGTTCTGGATGTTTTTGATCAAAAACCGCAGATATTACTGAAGTATCTAAATAAATCCTTAACTTTGATTTCATAAATATATTATAAAAAGACAAGTAATTAATTTTACTGTCGGTAAATGTGAAAAAAAAACTTGGATACAATAGGACTCCTTTTTTTTCATTTTTTTTAGGAGAATTTCTCATCAACATTTATTTCTACCAAATATTTTCAATTTATTCATAAAATTAGTATGTTTTCAAACAATTTAGTTAATTATCTAATCCAGATCTTAATTAATTTTTAGTTAAAATCAAAAGAATTTTAAAATTGCCTATCGAAATGATATATATAATACGAATTTCGAGTTCCTTCTAACAAAATATTTTTGGTGAATATTTAATTGAATGAAAAAAAATCGGATACCCTGGATAATAATAGTACAATTAAACCAACGGATACCTTCCCTGATAACAACTTCGTGTATAGAGTTGCTCATTTCATTCAAAAATATAGGGTTAATAGATTTTTTCAACACGTTCCCTTTACAATTTTTAGAGCTCTTTCTGTTCCAATTGGTTATCAGCATGCAGTTAATGGACATCCCCAATTATCAAAGACTTGGAAATTCCTATATTCTCAAAAATTTTTAGAAAAAATTAAATTAAAAAGATGGACAAATTCTTTTATTCGGTATAAAATTCAACTTTACTTTGATACAGCCCTATATTTATCCATTAGGAATTCAAAAAATAAAGATTACTTCCATCCTGTTGTTGGTTTTAACCATCTTGAAAAAGCTATCCAGAAAAAAAAAGGTGTTATAGTCCCCTTACTCCATTTGGGAGAATATCTCCATACATTATACACATTACTCTATCGTAATGTTCTTATAGATGAAAAATCTCAAAAAATTTTAGTTTTCGCGCTATCCTCAAAAGAAAATGAATTCCTTTTTAGAGGACAAATAAAGAAAATTGATAATCTTTCAGCTGTAATAACTACAGATTTTAAATCCTTACAAAAAACTATTCAATACTATTTAAAAAGAAATTATTGTGTGTTCCTAGCTCAAGATTACTACTCTAGAAAACAACTAAGGGTGCCCTTTCTCTACAATTCAAAACAATACGATTTTCTAGTTCCATGTCCTCAGATGATCACCAATATTCATCTCAATTTAGGTTGTCCAATAATCCCTGTAACTACTTACCCAAGGCAGAATTTGAAACTCTCAGTTGTTAAATTCCTTCCAGAAGTTAATCCTTTGACCATGGATATTTCAAATGAAGATGAAACACTTCAAAAAGAAATCGTGAATTTTCGTAATGGAACTCTTAATAAAAAGGAAAAATACGGTTTATTATCTCTCTTAATTAATAGAAAACTGAATCGTTATTTATTGCAATACCCATTTTTATGGCAAGGGGCTTTTCTGTTTTTCGATAGAACACAGTTAAGAATCAAGTTTAAAAATGTCGAGTCTTACCTTGAAATGTTGAAAATTACAATAACTAAATTAAGTTTATTCATCCTGAATTCATATGAACACGGTAGGAGAGATGAAGATATTGTTAATAATCTAAAAAGCTTTAGTGCCGATTTAGAAGAGATAGAAGAGGATCCAAGAGATATTATTACTTTAAATAATAAATATATTGACATTGGGCTCCTTACTGGAAAAAACACTTTTAAAAAAGTAATTTCCATTCTACTATCTTATCAAAATTCTTATATTAAACAAAAAAACGATTTTATTTCTCAGAGACTGAATTCCTTACTTACATTATTTTGAAGGTTTTTCCATCAAAGAAATAATTCTTTACTACATTTTTCTGAATGATATTCATTTCTTATAACTCACAAAACGAATACTAATAGGTAACAATAATTAATATAAAATCAAGATAGTACACATTTTAGAGGATAAATAATATGTTAAATGAATTAGATGGATTTCGCTTAAAATTTAAGGAGCAATGGTGGTGCGTGAGCGCCTTTACTAACCTAAATACAGAAACAACATTGCCCGATGAGATTAAAAAATTGAGTGCCTATGTTGAAACTCAAATTAGGACGCTTAAAGAATCGAATATTTATCCAAGATTCGTCCCGGATGCAAATGATCGCCAAAATATAGCCTTATTATCCCAAAACCTCAAAATCGAGTTGGAATGGGAAGAATATATTAAAGATTTCAATTTTGAAGCAAAAAATTGCACCTATGATAAATTGGGTTATCTTTTATTTAGAGTTCGACTTAAAGATAATCCAAAATTTAATATTCTCGATGTCCGACCAAATTACCTTCAACAAATTATTTTAATTATTTGGAATAGATTGAAAGAGAAATTCAAATTCGAATTTTTATTCGATGATTCAACACCTCCATACATTGTATCGGTCTGTTCCGGTCATTCTAATGATTCAATAATCGAATGGACTAAAGAAAAAACTCACAAATATAAATCTGAATTGGGTCAATGGATAGAATTATACTCGGGGCAGTTTCCCGATTATAGGGATGAATTATACGAACGGCGAATTGAATTTGATTTATCAAATCGAACATCTGAAATGCACTTTATTAATCGCAATTCTAGCTTAATTTACATGGAACCTGATAATTATCGGAGATATTTTATCAAAGATAATGACACACCAGATTCTAGTGGGTATATACATGATTGGGTTGTTAAAACTATAATTAAAATCCGTTCCATCGCGTTCGCAATGATAGTAGTAAGCGATGAAGTCGATGAAGACACAGGGCAATTATGTTCTGAAGAGTTTAGCGCTAGGAAATCAAAGGAAATTAAAGATGATTTAGAAATAACTAATAAACTTAAATTAACCCTTCAAAGAACTATATCTCCATTCTTTACTGACTTAACTCGTTCACACCGGCAACATTATCATGCAATACTTAAACGTTGCGTGGAAAATAACGAAATTGAGAAAAACTGGCAATTAATCCTTGCTAAAATCGACTCCAATACTCGGGAAATGAACTCAATCTTTTTAGACAAACAAGAAGAAGCATCTGATCGCCAAGAAAAAATCCTAAACATGGTCAATATCATTTTAGGTGCCGGAATTGTGTTCGATATAATAGGATACTTCTTAGTTGATAATGCAAGTCTTCAAAAAATAATACCTCAAGTTCTCGGAGGTGGCATTTTATTGTTCATATTTGTGTTGTTTTTGAGATTAAAGATACCAAAGAAGAAGAAAAAGAAGAAGGAAAAGAAAAAAGAGGCCGATAAAGAGGATTAAGAGTTAAGAATTAAAATAATATTATAAAACAATCTTTTTTTACTTTTTTTCATTCCATAATATTAATAATTTTTTTTTTGGAGATACAAATAGATATTTTTGTGAGTGCTTTCTATATTAATTAGTGATAAATATGAGTGACAGACCAAACATTAAACAAATGGTGGTTGATTTAATCCGAAACCTACCTAATGATGTCACCCTTGAAGATATTCAGTATCATTTATTTGTGAAGCAAAAAATACAAAAGGCAGAACAACAAATTGAAGCTGGTGAGATAATCCCTCATAAAGACGTCATTGAGAAGTTAAAAAAGAAATAGTTCCATAGAGTGGACCAAAGAGGCCATTTTTGATTTTAATGAAATTTTGGCATACTTATCAAATGTTTCTCCACAATACGCACACTCTCTTTTTGAAAACACTCGAAAATTTAATTTTATTAATCGAAAAAAAGGGATGGGAAGCAGGTAAAAAAATGGTTTTGACTTATTCAAACTGTTGTTAAGCTATCCACCCAAACCTCCTGCGTTTGATGGGATAAAGTTCTGATAGTTCTATAAAATTGATTTTAATAAAGTGTCTATAATAACGAATTTTAATAATTGAAAAATTTTGATGGCTCTCTTTTTATATATGTGCAAATAGGATCTAAAGTTATTATTATTAAGATTTTTATATGAGAAAAAAAAATAAAAAGTGAATCTAAAATGACAGCAAAATACAAAAAATCGATTTCTGAATATCTAAAAAAGTATCCCCAGAAATATAAAATCGCAAAATTAGTCTTACCTCTTATAGATTGGTCGATTGAGGACGTTCATTATCTTTCTAAAGGGGGACATCCTGATATTTTCTTTATCGAAACTCCTAAGAGATGGTACTATTTTTATATGACTTCTAAAGATTCTGGAGAAATAATAGGAAATGATGCAGATGGAATTTCTCATTATTGGCAATCTAAATTAAAAGTCAGGTCAGAAGGTATGCTAGAATTTAAAACAGATATATTAAAAGAGACAGATTTTTCCTCAAAAGAAGCTAAAGCATCAGGGACTTTGAAATTCGAACTATCCAAATTAAAGGAACTTGAAGATCATTTACATGTTAAGTTTATACGAGTTCATTCTGATGAAGATTATCAACCTTTCGGTTATCTTATGGAGAAAAATCACGTAATTTTATTGACTATGATATTTAATAAGGATACCGATGCAATAAAAATATTTGAAATAATTCAACATTTCACTCGATTGAGAAATCTTACTATTTATGATTATAACTGTGAATTTATTCCTAAGGAATTAAGCACATTAAAACATCTTGAAAATTTTCATATTTCTCCTAAAACTATTCCTAGAGAAAATGTACTTAAAATAATTCATCCTTGGATTGGAGATTTAATAAAATTGAAAGAATTCTCTATTTTAGATTGTGATATAGAGTTTTTACCAGTTGAAATTACTAAATTGAGAAATCTTAATATTTTGCGGATACAAAAAGGAAAACTTAAGGCAATTCCAGAAAATATCGGAGATCTCGTGAATCTAACACAATTGCGATTAGGTAATAATCAAATTGAAGAAATTCCTGAGTCTTTATGTAATTTAAGAAATCTACAATTTTTAGAATTAAATGGCAATCGAATCACTAAATTACCTAAAGAATTTGGAAATTTGACAGAGCTTCAGAATCTAAATATATTTGCCAATAGGATATCGGATTTTCCGACTTCATGTATCAAATTGATTAAACTTAATAGAATAAATATTGGTTATAATCAAATTAGAGAATTACCCAAATTTCTTCTAAAACCCAATCCAAATTTAACAATTGATGGGAATAGGAATTTGATTCGAGTTTTCCCAAAAAATTATATTAAAAACAGCTATAAGAGAAATTTTAAACTTCATTTTAAATCGAATGTCCTTCCAATATTTAGTGAGGACTCTTGGATCTGTGAAAATTGTGGGGCGGAATTTGTCCTTACATCTTCAGATATTGGAAATAAGATATGTCAATATTGTAAAACAAGAAATCCATCCGTTTTAAGAATAACTAACTACAAGTTTGAAGAAAATCTCGTTTTCTTAAAAAAAAATGCCAAAAAGATGAAACAACTTGAAATAGATGTAAAAGATATGACAAAGGTTATAAATTCTTTACCTGATATGCCGAATTTGTTAATTTTAAAATTGGGAAACTTGAAAACTATATCGATTCCAGATATCTTTTCAAGATTTACATCGTTAAAGAGTCTCTCGCTAATCACAGAAAATTTAGAAGAAATCCCGAGTAGTTTGAGTGATTTAGAGAATTTAAAATATTTAAGCATACAATCAAATAAAATAACACAATGGAATTTAGAAAGCAATAAATTGGAAAATTTGGAATTTTTAGCATTAAGCATTCCAAAATTAATTAGAATCCCTAAAACACTAGTCAACTGTAAAAAATTGAAAATTTTATTTTTAGATTTTCGAAACAAGAATCTTGAAATACCAAAGGAGATATATAAAATGCCTTCGTTGGAGAGAATTAATTTACCTTCTGGATATAGAGAAATATTACCTGCATTTATTTGGGAGAAGTTCAAGCTTGAAAAAGATATAGGGGATATTCTAGTTCGGATTTAAAATACATCTTTTAACTTGATAACACTTTGGAAAATCTATTTGATAATAATAGTAGATAGCACTTTGGACTTCAAGGTTGTATTCTGAGGCTACCATGATAAAAAAATTTTTTAAAATATTACTCATTTTTTTTCTTGTTTGCATTTCATTAACCCAATTCGCTCGCTTTTGAGCTCATTTTTGTGTCATTTTGTCTGTGATTTTTTCTCTAAACTAAAACATTTAAGGAAAATAAGAATATATTATATTAATTCTAAAAAAAATTCCTTACTGAAAAATCATGCCAAGCAGAAGAGCAGATAATACACTGGTATTTAAAGTAGTTTTTTGGGGACCAAGCATGGGAGGCAAGACCTGTGCCCTTGAATGGATTTACCAAAAAGAGGGTCTAGCAAGCGGAAAGCTTCAATCCATAACAGATCCTACCGGGCGAACACTTTTCTTTGACCGAGTTGTTGCAAAGGTTTCTAACGTTGTTTTCCAAACTTATACGGTGGCGGGCCAGCGCAGGCACAAATATCAACGAAAAACCGTGCTAAAAGGCAGCGATGCTCTGGTTTTCGTTTGGGATTCTTCATCCGACCAGTGGGAAGAAAATATCTTTTCCCTAAAGGAATTATTGCAATTTTACGGACCTAAAATAATGCCCAGAGCTGACGGCAATACTGAAGTCCCACTCGTTCTCATGGCTAACAAAAGAGATCTTCCAAATCCAACCCCAATCGATAAAATTCGTGAGGTTTTAAATGCTGCAAAATTGAGTAATGTTTTAATATACGAAACGATAGCGATAACTGGGGTTAATGTGAAGCGTGCGTTCGTATTTTCGGCGCGTGAGGCGGTTTTAAGGCATTATATGCGGTTACAATCGGGTGCCACGGTTCCGAAAGCGGAGAGTTAATTTTTTTTTCTATTTCTATACATTCAATAAATATTATTTTTATTTAATTCATCGAATCTCTTTTACTCGCCCTATCTTTCCTGAGGTTAAACGCACTTTAATTCCATGTGGGTGTTGTGTAGAGTTAGTTAAAATATCTTTCACGATTCCTGTGGTTAATTGACCATTGCGCTGGTTTTGTTTCTCAACAATCGATACGGATAGTCCTGGTTTTATGTTTTTTCTAAGATTTCCTTTCATATGATAAAATATGACCTCCTAAGATGTTAATTTTTTGAAAGATATGGAAAAAGATTGAATAAGATAGAAGTAGATTGAAAAAGATAAAAAAAAGGGCTTCGATTTTCTTAATTTTCTTAGTTCATTCTATTATATTTTCTTCTGCCATGGCAATCAATGTTAATAGAGACGTTTGAGCGATTTTTTTAACAAAATTAAAATCTACATGCTCAATAGTGTCCGATCCTGTATGGTAATGTGGGCATCTGAAATTTGCGCTATCTGATATAAAAATTGCATGAATATTATCTCGCCAAAATGGCGCGTGGTCAGCTCTTAACAAATCATGCATCTTCATAGATATATTAGCATAATCCATTCCGGTATATATGGCTACAACTTTCAAATTTATTTGTTTTGCGTTTTTCATAAATAGATCTGCCTCAGATGTAGAATTGATATCAACCAGTAAAGAAGCGAAATCTCCAACAGTAACATCCTTCACACCAGTAGTTTTAAAACTCTTGGAAAGAAATGGTATTGATTTGAGAATAGGTTTTGTAACTAATTTAAGTAGATTAACTGGAATTCCTTTAGGATAGGTTTGGCTATTCTTTTTATTTGAGGTATAACCCACAGTATCTATATTAATTAGACCTTTAATCTTCCTACCTTGTGATTTTGCATGAGAGACATAATGTGTAGAACCTAATAGGCCTGAGATACCTAACCATTCACCATCTTTGAATGAAATTGAAAAGTAATCCAACATAGAATTGTAAAAATCTCTCTCATTTTCATCTAATTTAGTTTCTTTCACTTTTAATCTGAGTTTCTCTCTTGAATCTTCATTTTTAAACTGAAAAAAAGAAGAAAAGAGCATCTCATAATTCTTTTTATATGATAACTGAGTGAAGGTATCATTCTCAGTAACACCAAATTTCTTTCCTAATTCCCAAAGATCTTTTTGCATTACGGGATTTCCCTCTTCAAGATCAAAACTTACAAAACGATAATTCCCACTAAATAAACTTTGATTTTCATAAATAATACGTGCAGTTTCTATAACAATTGCAACGGCGGTGGCATTATCATTTGCGCCTGGGGCATTAAAAACTGTGTCGTGATGGCCTGAGATTATAACTTCATCGGCGGTTCCATTACTTAGATCAAGCTTGCCAATTATATTCTTAAAAGGAATATCATAGCCTTCAACTTCAAAATCTTCTTCTATAACTTCAATTCCAATATTTTTAAATTCTGATATGATATATTTATATGCATTTATGAGTGCATCTCGAGCGACAATGGGATGTTTTATACCTTGGAGGTTGTATATGTGAGAATATAATCTTTTCTCATCTACTTTTTCAACCAAATCTAAATAATTTTTCATATCTATCAACTCTAATAATGTATCTTAAAATTTTTATTATTAAGATTTTAATTCTTTTAATTTAACTTATAAATTGTGTGAAATATTGATAATATTGAGAATTAAATGAATGATTACTATATAGAAAACAAAGCGAAATTGTTGGAAATGTTTGATATAGTTATGGGATACTTTAAACCGCATTTTATCCAAAAATTTCCAAATGAGAATTATGAAGAGTTTAAGAAAAATACACAGAAGGATCTTGAACTTTTAATCCCGACGATTCCTTACATTGGTGGTTTTAAAAATAAGTTTACCCAATATTTGGCTAGTGCTCCTCTTGTAGTTGCAATTTACAAGAATATTAAACCTTTGGGAATTGAGGATGAAGAATTTGGCAAGTTCATTTTTGAAACAGTTGGTGAATATCTGACTCCTAAAAAAAAATTTGTAAAATGGTTAGGTAGAATAATGACTATTGGGTGGTTAGGAAAGCGTTTGATTAAAAAGAAAGCTCGTGAACCTGTCTTATATGAATATGAGTGGAAATTTGATATAATTGAAGATAAAAATGATGAAGATCTTATTTATACGATGAAATATAGTCAGTGTGGTTTACAAAAGTATATGGAAGATTTGGGTTATTCCCATCTGACACCTTATCTTTGTATCTCTGATTACAAGCTTCTAAGTAATCTTAATATTGGATTTAAACGGACACAAACTATTGCTATGGGTGGTACTTATTGTGATTTTCAATTCAGAAAGAATCATCCAACACCAAAGAATTGGAACCCTGAAAAATTTGATGATTATCGAGAATTTTTGAAAAAATCAAATCTATGAGTTGTATCTTAAAAATTTAAATTTTTTCTTCATTTGATCAGTGGGAAGAAAATATCTTTTCCTTAAAGGAACGTGAAGCGATTTTAAGGCATTAAATACGTTTACAATCAGGGGCTCAGGTTACGAAAGCAGAGAGTGAAATTTTTAGTCTAATTATTGTGTGTTAATCTGAGTTTAATTGAATTTTATTTTTTAAATTCTCAAAATCACAAAAATAAAACCAAAAGGAAACACAAAAATCTATATTATAATTATTTAAGTGGGGAAAAAAAACATTAAGTGACAATATTTTGTTATTGAGCAAATCAAAACCCTATGGATTTATGAAATCAAGCAAAGGTCTAACCAATTTTGCAGTGGTTTATACGATTTTGATAATATTCTTTGGTTCAATTGGAATAGTTAATAATGTTTCCGGTCAAGAAGGGATTTTAAAATATGGGGTAGATCCTGGTTGGCCCCCTGGAGAATTTGTCGAGAATGGGAAAGTCAAGGGATTTGATGTAGATTTAGTTAAAAAAATGGGAGAAAATATGGATTATGTTGTGGAATATTATCCGATGGATTGGAATGATGTGTTAGAATCGGTAAAAAATGGGTCATTGGATATATTATGTGCAACAGACACTCCCGAGAGGCGTGAATTTTTTGATTTTAGCAAACCAATTTTGAATCTTTCCAATAGGATATTCGTAAACGAGAAGGTGGTGGGAATCTCCGATGCATATGATCTGGCAAATCATACGGTTGCCGTGGTTAATCAATATGCAACGCATATATACCTTGAAAATAACGTACCGGATGCTCATCTTGTTGTAGTAGAAAAAGTTCAAGATGGTCTCGAAATGTTGGCAAATGACGAGGTTTTTGCACTTTTTGATGAAATGCATATTGTTTCTTATTTCATTCAGGAGCATAATTATGAAGGAATAAAGGTGATTGGAGAAGAATTGGTTTTTGGACCATTTTGTATTGCAGTGAAGAAAGGAAATACAAGTTTGCTTGAGAAAATTAATGCAGCACTTGACATTCTGTTTGAAACGGGCGAATATAATAAGATATATGAAAAATGGTTTGGAACAGGATTCGGATCTAACTTTTTTTCAAGTGAAATCTTGATCTTTATTGGAGTATTTTTATTAATTTCGCTTTTAGGAATTGGTACACTAAGTCTATGGAACAGAACTTTAAAAAAACGAGTTAATGAGAAAACTTCAGAGTTGAAAACAGCTCAAGATGAATTAATGCAATCTCAAAAGATGGAGGCGATTGGTCAATTTGCAGGGGGGATAGCTCACGATTTTAATAATGTTTTAACAGTAATACTCGGTTTATCTAATTTATCTATAGATTCCTTGAAAGATGATAATTATGAGATGGATAAAAATGAACTTATCAAAAATTTAGAAGATATAATGAGAGCAGGAGATAGAGCTGCTAAACTAACAAAGGATATCCTCACATTCAGTAGAAAACAAGTTTATCAATCTCAAATAGTGAATGTTAACAAATTATTTCAAAATAATGAGGATATGATTACAAGGGTATTGGGTGAAAATATTGCTTTCAATTTAAAATTAGATCACGATATTAAATGCATTGAAATTGATCCTAACCAACTATCTTTGGTTATTTTAAATTTGGCATTAAATTCACGGGATGCAATGCCAAATGGGGGAAAATTCATAATAGAAACATCAAGTATATACATAACCAAAGACATGAATGGTTTTGATTTAAAGTCTGGAGAATATATTAAGATCTCGGTAAGAGATACGGGTATTGGAATGGATGAAAATCAAATGCAGCATATATTTGAGCCGTTCTTTACAACTAAAGAAAAGGGAAAAGGAACAGGTTTAGGGTTGTCAACAGCGTTTGGAATCATAAAACAGTTTAACGGAGAAGTTAAAGTAGAATCAGAATTTGGAGTTGGGACCGTTTTTCATATGCATTTTCCAGGAAGTGATGAAATTGGTCTTGAAGAAAATGAGAATGAAATAAAAAACCGAGGAAAACTTCATGGTAACCAAACTATTTTGCTTGTTGAAGATGAAGAAATGGTTAGGAAATTTGCATTGAATGTGTTAAATTCTCATGGTTACAATTGTTTAGAGGCCAAAGGTCCAAAAGAAGCTGTAAAAATTTCTCAAGAATATAAAGGAAAAATAGATTTACTATTAAGTGATGTAATTATGCCTGATTTTTCTGGGCTTGAACTCAAAAAGAAAATTATAAAGCAACGTTCCGATATAACTGTATTGTTTATTTCAGGTTATGATGCGAATATATTAAGTAAGGATGGGGAATTAGAAGCGGGCATTAATCTACTTCAAAAACCATTTTCATTAATCGAATTGTTAGAGAAAATTCAGCAATTATTAAAATAACATGATCAAAATTTTAATTTTTCAATTTCTTTTTAAATTCCTTTTTCTTAAATAAATTATAAGAATTTTGGTGTGATTTAAATGTCTAATGATGCAAGTAAACAAGCGATTGAGTTTTTTGTTAAACGTGGTGATTTAGCGAATGAAACAGCAGATCATCATGTGCGTGATAATGAGTTTTCAAAAGGAATTAAATTATATCATCAAGCGTATAGTTTTTATAAGAAAGCATTCCAATATATGCCGGATGATGAGGAATTGAAGCATAAATTAGAGGATGTTCGAGTAAAATATCAGAATGCGAAGGAAAAAGAAAAGATTAGAGGATAAATATATCGGTTATTGCTTTTTTTCAACTTAGCATAATTATTTTAATATTTTAATTTTTTTGATTAATTATTTTATATCAAAAGAATTGCTGACTTAATCGATTTTTAAAATAGGTAAAGAAGCTCAAGTCACCCTCCCACGTCGGGATTATTATCGAGAATTCATCGAGAAACATGTCTCTAATTTTACCCAGTTGTTTTCGGATTGAACCATCTTTTTCTTTTGTTTTTGCACGACCAATAACGAAAAATGGAATTGGTTCTTTAACTGGGACAATCATAATTTTAGAGTTTCTCATCTTTATAGCGTCAATAGAGTCTTCTGCCAAGTTTTGGACTGCGGACATGAATCCTGAGAAAATCATTGGGTTAATTCCTTCTCCTTCCATAATTTCTTTAGATTGAACCGATAGGTAAGGTAAACCGTTCTTATTAATAATCCACAGTTCTTGAAGTTTTAACGCCATAAATTGCCCCGCTTTTCATTTAGTAATGCTATGATGAGTAAAAAATTCTAAATTAAATTGATTTTGCAGTTATATCGATAATTTTAACTTCTTTTACACGATGAACATTTAAGAATTCTTCTCTGACTTTTTCAATTGAGATGTTTTCTTTACGTAGTGCAGTAGCATCGACATACGTTTCATAAAAGCAGTTGATTGCTTCGAAACATAAACCTGTAGTGTGAATCGTTCCAACATCCAGATTAAATTTCTTTAGAACATCGGATATACCTTTAACTAAGTCTGGAGAAAATTCTTTCAATCGTATTAGAATCTTTTTTACATCGTTATTTTGGCAAGGAAAGATACTGAGCTTTATGATGTCGTCACCAGGTATAAAAATAAAGAGGTAATAGGGAGTAGATTTTAGTTTTTCTCTAACGTTCTTAGGGATTCCTAAAGCGTTTTCATCAAAATCCTTTTTTTGCATTAATTTGCCATATGAAATCTGTTTCTTTTCTTCATCATTTTCCATTCAAAATGCCACCTAATATGTATTTAGAGAATGTGGCTTAAAAGGTTTCTCAAAAATAATTTGACACTGAGGATTAGATCTCCTCTATTGGATTAATTTTCTTAGAGAAAATATTCGAATGATATCCGGATCTTGATCTGGATAGTAGTACTGTTGAATAATTTAAGAAAAGGGAATTATTTTGATGAAGACTATTTTGCAAGAAATTTTACCAATAAATTCAATTCCATTTCATTCAATTTATTTAATCGACGGTGAGACAGGTTGTGAACTTATCTCAAAAAATTATTCCGAGAATAAATACGATGTTAATGTAATAACCGGGATGTTTAAGGCCTTAGAAACTTTTATCAATCACTTAGCCTATAGCGATAGGTACGAGCATCTTCAAGAAATCAATTTTAAAGGGCTACGTATTGTTTATGAGCGTTTTAATCCTGCTTTTGGGGAAAAATCTCTTTTATGTGTTGGCGTCTCAAAAAAGGTTGAGGATGCCAATATAGAACATGCTTTCTTACAAAAAATCGTTATAGATTTTTATAATACATATAAGCCGTTTATTCAGCATTTTAGGGGTGATGTAATGCCATTTAAGAGTTTTTTTTATCGACTGGAGGAATTTCAATATAATTGGAATTCAGATCAGAAAGAGCCATCTTTCCACGATTATAATACACCCCAAATAGTAAAATCACCGAATTTTCCAGAGTTTCATGGTTTTCAACGGGTAGTGGACTAATAAGTAAAAATTAGAATTTTTCTGATATTCTCTGAGTTTTTTTTTCTACTCGATTTTAATATTTTCCCATTTTCCTATTTTTATACTAAGAAGGGAACAATTGTGAGTATAAATCTCTATTTTTATTATCTGTTGCTAAAGAAATAGCAGTAAGTGTAATATCAAGCATGTCTTGAGCTTCTTTTACAATTTGATAGAATTCATTAGATTCTTCGTTAAAATTGAGCTCTCGTGCATATTTAGATGCTTGTTGATTCAGTTTTTTTTTTAAATCTTCAATTCTGTTCAGATCTCTTGCTTGTAACCCTAAAGATTTAATCCATTCTTCAATTTTTGTTCTTATTTGGTTAACAGTATCATTATCCTTTATTTCTTCATTATCAATTTTTCTGTCAAATTTAACGGTGTAATCACTTTGAGAAAAGATAGGTTTAACGATAGTGCAGAGATTTAAGATTAAGGCTGAAGGAGCTAATCCAAGTAATGATTTTGCTAATGTTGATATTATTTTCTTCTTATCTGTAAGTTGCGAATTTATTATATAAATCTCAATAACACGTAATAGTATGTCAATAAGTAGAAGATCGTGTAATTCTTCAAGTTTTTTTGCTCGATTTAATGTTTCAAGTAATGTTTGGTAGATTATTTCTTTTAAAGGAACAATATCACTAAACGGCGCGAAATAGAGTATAAAATCCAAAACTGTGCGAGCTGCTTTTTCTTTTTCTACTTTACTTGTAAAATTTTTTTCGAGATATTTGGATATTGAAGAATTAGCTGATTTTACCTCAAGAAATTCACCAATTTGGTTTAGAATTGAATAATATTCTTCTGACATTGGGTTTGATTCTCCTTAGGATCAAGATTATTTACACAACGAAATAATATATAAGTTTCTATAAATGAAAGAAACAGTCATAAAATGAATTAGGAGAGAAAAAAAATAAAAATAAAAGAAATAAAAAAAAATCTCAAATAAAGGTTATTTTACCTTTATTTTCGAATTCGCTTTGTTATCACCAAAACAGTTCCAATTCCTGCAATTAGAAGGAAGAATAAGCCATATCCCGGAATTACTGGTTTATCTTCTTCTTCTGGTGCTGGATTTACAGTAATTGTAATTGTTGTAGTAGCGTAGTTGCCTCTCCTATCATACACATTTATCACGATAGTATGAGTGCCATTACTCAATGTTAAGTCTACAGTTCCATCTCCAATAATTGGTTCAAGAACCGTATTAACAAACACTTCAATCCTATCAATTCCACTAAATGTTGCATCATCAGGATCGGTAGCAGTCCAAGTTAAAGTAATAGTGGTTGTTGTTTCTCCTTCAGTGATATTGAATTCTTCACCATCAACAGGAGCTGTTATATCTATTGTAGGATTTGTAGAGTCTTCTACGTATGAAATTCCATCACCCACAGCCAATAAAGTTGTCATTGCGCTTGTTGAAATGTCATAATCATTCGTTATGAATTCTTGGATTTCCGTGCTATTACCGCCTGCAGGAACGAGAATATCTACCCAGTTTGGATCAATATTTCCATCTTCACCGCCACCAAAGCGGTAATCTTCTGCTACAGCGTTATGTGCTCGGAATTCATTAGTGTCACCAGATCCAACTACAATGAAATAGGTCCATGTAGAATCTGCAACTGCTCCGATTAACATTTCAGGTACATTAAAACTGTACCAATGTTCTCCACTAACTTCTTCATATGCAATAGTAATTCCATGGCCTGATGTTTGTGGATCATCTAAGGTTGTTGGAGTATAAAATTTCTGTTGCCAACCTTCAATTTGGAATCCATAGTCCCATGGAAAATCAGCTTCAGTATTTGCATATATATTGCTTAATGCAGTTGTTGCTCCACCGTCCTCTATATCAATCATAACTCCAAAAATTGGATGTGACCAAAGCTCTGCACCCCAACCTGGATCGTATGCATTTGCTAAGTGGAATCGGAATGTTGTTCCCCATACATTAGCAGAAACATTTAATTCTAAAAGATCAAATAATCCTCTTTGATCTTCAGGGAATGCATTTGGTTCAGTTGGATAAACTCCATATTCGTCCCCTTCTGGATCAACCATGTAGAAAATTCCGGTTTCTGGTGGGGGTATCAAAATATAAAGGGTAATTGGGTCTGTTACTTCTGTGTCGTTATTTGTTGTAATGTTGATTGTGTAGGTCATATTTGTATTTACTGGAAATCCTGCTAATCCAACTCGATATTGTGCGTTTTGACCTGCTACAGCATCCCAATCAAAATCTTGTTGGACCCAATTTGCACCATCGTCGATAGTGTAGTTTAGAGTAACATCAAAACCCATATCACCAGTTACTCTGGTATCGGTTCCATTCCATAATAACTCTACTTGAAATGTTATATCAAATGAAGTATCAGGAAGAATAAAACCACCTGTAGGATCAATATTTCCTAGCCAACCAATATCCACTGGAGGCATTTCTCCTAGAGTAACATTGTATGTGCCAGTATCACCGTAAGATGAGCTAATATTGTATTGAACAATGTCATCATTGTCGTATGTTCCGGTATCAATTGAATATCGATGCCAATCATTATTTCCTTGATAATCTCCAAATTTATGGAACATTAATTCAGTCATTTCTGAACCCCATGTATCTGTTGAATTATCATATACTCGATAATTTATTTCGGGCCAAGCGCTACTATTTGGAAATCCATGGACATTATTATACCAAACTGAAATCGCTACATCAACTGGAATTCCAACTACTCCAATTCCACCTATTGAGCTATCGAATTCGTTTCCTGCCCAACCAATTGCGGGTTGAACTAAATCAGGTTTCATATCACCATCAGAATCAATCGGAAGAATAACATGATTATCAACCGTGTCCACTTTTGTGTTAGAAGGAATTGCATCAACAAGAGGGTCCCAATCAGCACCTGCACGCATAGCTGCAATACCTATTTGAGCATTTGCTGGAACTGGGTGAGTGCTATTCCCACTAGGATAAAAATCTATCCATGGGATAAATGCTTCATAGGTTGTCATGGATGGAAGGTTTGTTTCGTTTAAATTACTACCATAAGTTCCAATCCATCCTGTTGTATTAAAGAAATCCCAACCAGCTGCTATTCCCCATGCCCCCAAAAAGAAATCTGGTTTAAAGCCGTTTTCAAATGCAGTATTACGGAGATTATAATTAGCTGCATCATCCATTATATCTAATCCGCTATCTTCTCCATCTATATCAAAATAGACAAGATATCCATTCTCATCTGTCAAAACATTAGCTTTAAGAGCTACAGCTAATCCAGTTTGATTTAAAGCTAGATATAAACTATCTAACTCACCAGTATCATCTTCTAAGGTAAGTGTGTAATTGCCATCAAACCAATCTGCGCCTACAACACCATCAACTACAATATCATTATGAGTTGTTGTGTCTGATGCAGCAACGTATATTGGACTGTACACTGCAAGAGCCATAATTAGAAAACTTACCGTTAGAAAAAGTGATATTAATTTTTTTTTCATTTTAATTCACCAAAAAGAATTCTGGGCTTTTTACATTAATCCTGAAGGATTTTGTAAATTTCAGAATTCTATTTTTTTTTTTGTAGATAAAACTACGTTACTAAAATCATTTAAAGGTATATTTAAATGATTCCTTAATTTTTTAAAATATAACCAATTCCTATTCAAAATTTCAATAGGTCGTGAAATATCTTGTACTTTATCATATTTTATCAATTTTTAATTATTTAACTATAGTTTGAGAAATAATAACCTTGCTTTATTTAGAAGCAATACAATAGTTATAATATGATTAACCATAAAATTAGAATTAAACTAATCCTTCTATTTTTAATGATGATATCGGGTTTGTTTTTTCCGATTTCACAAACTGAGCCTAAAAATTATAGAATTAATATTGAGGTAAAAAAATTAGAAGTATCCCACAAAAATCCCACAACTTCCCATGAATTTCCAAATAACAATCCAGGAAACAAAGTTTTAATACAAGGATATTTCTGGGAAGTTCCAGATCAAGGTTTTTGGTGGGATGTAATCTCAGACCAAGCAAATTTTCTTCAAGACAGTGGATTTGATGCAATATGGCTCCCTCCAATGGTAAAAACAAAAGAAGGGAATGTTGCACGTTGTGGTTATGAACCTTATGATTATTATGATTTGGGTGAATTTAATCAAAAAGGTACTACTAGAACGCGATACGGTACACGTTCTCAAATAGAATCAATGATTGATGTATTACATAACCATGATATCTCGGTAATCGGGGATATCGTTATAAATCATAATAACGGAGGTGCATCGGAGTACAATAATTTTACGTTTTCAGAAACTAATACAAATTTCATGAACATATCTAGCGGAAAATTCCCTAGAAATTACACACATTTTTATCCAAATCCCGCTTATGGAGTCAGTGATCGATTGGCTTTTGGAAATTTTCCTGATTTAATTCATGAACATCCATATGTACATGAAGAATTACTAAAATGGGCTAATTGGTTAAAAAATGATATAGGTTTTGATGGATGGAGGTTTGATGTTGCTTTAGGAATAATTCCAGAGATGTTAAGAGATTGGATGGTGAACGTTTCAGGTATGGGAGTTGCTGAATATTGGACAGGTACCGAAATGGATCTAGGAAGTCAACTTAAATACTTAGACGATACAAATAATACACTTGACGCCTTTGATTTCATATTATTAGAAGCACTACATGATATGACTGTTCAAGATGGATTGTACGACATGCGAAATTTGGTTGATGCGGGTTTACTTGGAGTACGTCCTGAACAAACATGGACTTTTGCAGTAAATCATGATACATATCGTACCACTACTTTTAATATTCCTCATGACCAACGTCTATTTGCATATCTTTATATATTGACACATGAAGGCTATCCGATGGTATATTGGGATGATTTTTATGATTTAAGATTGCAACAAGAATTGAAAGCTATGATCAAAATTCATAATCTCTATGCAAATGGGGATCTTTCAGTTCTTTATGCTGATGAAGATTTATACCTCATGGAACGAAGAGGAGACCCTGGATTATTACTTGTATTAAATGATAATCCTGATTTGGAAAAAAATATTGAAGTGACCACAAAATGGAATAGTATTGAATTGCATGACTTACTGGGTCGAATGCCCAATATAACCACTGATGAATATGGTAAAGCAACAATTTCAGCAAGTTCATATAATTATGGGGTATACTCAGTTGAAAATCCAATTTTTAGCCCCAAACCATATCTTGATGAATCAAAAGTTGTTATAAAAACAGAACCAGAAGAAATAATTATTGATGGAGTTCTCGATAACATTTGGCCTTCTCCAAAAGCTATGGACAACATTGGAGATGCTGGAGTTGGGCCTCAAGATCTAATTTCTCTTTATATGGTAACAGATGAAACATATCTATATCTCGGTTTTGAATGTAATCAGTATGATTGGGCGGGTTCAAATTTAGACTATGGTATTGCCATTGATAGTTTACCTGGTGGTGCTAGAGGAGATCCAGGAAAACATCCTGAAATTCGATATGGAGGAACACCTGCTCCTGACTTTTTAATTTATTGTAATACAGATGTTAGTAAAATAACTCATGGATTGGATCATGGAGAATTTTATGTATTTAATGGAGAAGAATGGGATTTAAATAAAACATATGTAAAAAATGTCGATTTTGCTTCAAATATTGCATATAATTTTGCAGAATTAAAGATTCCATTAAGTGATATTGCACTCGAAGCTGGAGGGAATTTTTCCATTAAAGTTTTCACTTCAGAGGAAGGAAAAATTGGAGCTGCAGACTCTGTACCCTCTGATGCTCAAGTAGACGGTTTTGGGGATAGTGTATCATGGTTATCTTTAACAGATATTTATGAAATTCTTCCAATATCTCTTGATACGAATGGTACTACATCGAAAAAAATTACAAGTTTTAATTTTTCAATTCTTTTCTTTTCATCAATATTGGGTATAATTTTTCTCTTCAAGAAAGAAATTAGGAAAAAAAGAAAAAAGAAAATATTGGAAATATGAGATTTATGGAATTTCTATAAATCCTTTTTTATTTTTAATTTTTGGTTTTTTATAATCAAACCTACAACTAATCCAATACTCCCCAACAATAACAATATCGGAAATCCTGAAATTTTCGATCCTGTTGTTACTATTATAGTAATTGAGTCGGAAGAATAATTTTCTGCAGAATCAAAGACATTAACTTTAATTATATGTTCACCTTCTGGTAATTCCAAAATTACAGAACTTATAGTCGCATTGTATTCCGAAAGAAATTCATTTCCATCATAAATCTCAAAGCGATCAATTTCTTTATCATCAGATGCTTCCCAGCTAATATTTACTGAAGCAGTTGATTCTCCCCTAGGTATTGAAACTTCAAAGGGATCGTCTAACGGCTCAATGATTGAAATATTTGGTGCGATAGTATCTTCTTGAAATTGTACATTTAGACCTACTGCAGGAATAGTGCAGTATTGTTGATTTAGAACATCATAGGAATTCAAAATTGCTTCTTGATCTATTCCTTCAGGGACTAAACAATCAACAATATTTGGGTCCCATTCTGAATCGTCTCCTCCTCCAAATTTCCATTCTTGAGGCTGACTAAGAAAATCTCTAAATGCTTGGTAATCTTGGGATCCCACTACTACGGTATATGCCCAATCTGGAGATGGTGTTCCTATAATTGAAAGTAGTGCAGAATAAACGATTATATTATCAACTGAATCTGAAAAGGTTTCCACAGATCCTTCTAACATTGTTTGATTTGAATATAGCACATATTGTAACCATCCATCTGCTCGAACCATCATTTCCCAGGCATGTTCATCTTCGATATTAAAATGTCCATTTTGATCACAGGTGGTACTTCCAGATCCTGGAATATTGTCTTTATCAATATATACTTGCATTAAGGGATGACTGTATCCTCCTGGACCGTTCCAAGGATTATAAAGTTCTCGGAATTTAAACTCAAAATATACGTGATCATCTTGATATCCAATTCTAAATCTGAGAATATCCATTAATCCAGTTTGCTCAACATCTCCATCTGGATGCATCTGCGGGTTTGTCGGATAAATTCCATGTTCATCCTCGCTTGGATCTGCCATTGAAAATACTTCGGTCATATCTACCCCTCCAATAGGAATATTTAAACTCCAAGGACCATCACTGGGTGCTTTATCAATATTTTCGTTCAATGTATCATTGGTTGCTAGAACATTCATAAATATTGATTTTCCTTTTTCAATATTTAATGCGGTGAGTGGTATTGTTATTTCGATGATGTCATTTACCGCTAAGGTAGTTATTGTATCTAATGCTAACTCCCATTCATTTGTTTCATTTACCCTGTAAATTTTCGCTTCTGAAGTATCGTCTAAATCAATTCGAATTTCAGTTGCTAATTCGAATCCCAAAATATGACTTGAATTTAAAGGATCGGTAAAACGTGGGAAAAGTTGTTTATTTTCGAGATCTGGACTGGAGAAATATAATCCAAATGATAAATCATCACTAGTCCCTAAATCAAATGCATCAGTTGTGGTAATTGCAATATGGAGATCATCGATTACTTCATCTACACCGAGATATAGATCTTTTATCACGTGATTTGTATTATTTGCTAAACTATGACTTAAATTTGCAGCCAAAGTCCACTCAGATCCATCAGTAAAAATACCGTCAATGGTTGGTTCTTGTTTTCCCTCAATGGATGCTGCAACTGGGGGTAAATTTTTAAGAAATAGGATAGGATATTCATTCATTATTTCAGTGTCTGTCCAATTTATAGCTTTATAAACTCCTCTTAAAATTGATTTAAATTGCCAATCAAAGAGGTCATCATGACCACTGTCTCGATCTGATCCGTACCACCAAAACCAATCGCTGCCTTCAGCAGCATATAATGCTTCCCATGCTTCTGGAAGATCTTCTTTTGTTAGAGTTTCATTAGCCATAAATTCAACTAAATCATCTCGAGTAGTTATTAGTTGATCCCATGCCCAATTTTCTTCATCTTCACCAATCCAGATGTTTAAATCGCCTGCCCATGAACCCGTGGCAAGATTTAAAGTGTCTAAAGTATCTGCAGGATGTTCAGCCAAGTATTGTTTTGGTGTTATTGTTCGGAGCCATCCATCTACTTGAGCAACTTCTAATAATTCATACATTTTTTCTCTGAATAGATTACCTGTATATTCAACATCTCCGTCGCCGTCTAAATCATATTGGTAATTCTCCCATGCATTTTCACCATCTAAAGCAACAGTTAGAACTGGATCATCTACTCCAACCCAATTCTCTTGAAAAACTTTTAATGAGTTAATCATATTTTGAGCAGATGTGTTAGGATGGAGACCTCCATAATTAAATCCAACTTCATCTGAAAGTTGTTGATGGCGGAAGAATGCAACAGAAGAGAGGCCATCTTTTTCCACAAGATATGGCTTAAACCATTGCTCTGGAGTTAAAGTTGAAACACCTAAACTATTCCGTAATACTGTATAGTCAGTTACAAACCATTGGAGATTACTCTGGTTAACCAATGGAATAATTTCATCGCTAACGGCATGTTCTGATGGCCACATACCAACTGGATCTTGTCCAAACAAAACACTCGTGTAATTTCTCCCCTTTTCAATTTGTAATAAGGCATCTTCAGTCCATAATGTATTTTGATCAGGAAGGGGAAGATCTGCCACTCCCGGATTTACTTCTCTAGCATTTGAAGTGTTTATCAATAAAGGAAGGATAGGATGATAGAATGGAGTGGTAATTATTTCGAGTCTTCCTTCATTCTGAATGTTTTTATGGTAAAGAATAGAGTCTTCCACCAAAGACTGTCCCAAATCTAGTACAGTAGTCTTGTCACCAGAATTATAATGGTTTCCAGCAACATCATGATCTAATAGAAATTGATAAATCCCTTCATCAGTATACCTTGGATTAATCCAATGTAAAAAGAATAATACTTTTAAATCTAGAAAATCTTGATTTGAAAAAGCATTAACTTGTTCTGCCAATGTTGCATACTGATTTCTTTTTTGAGACAATTCCCAATAACGGCTTCCTTCTTGTCTAAATTGTGAATTAATGTCAAAAAAGTACTGCATAACAATACTTTTATTTTCAAAACTCATTGAAGCCTCATCCATTTTAAACAATTCAATCCTTCTATCGTATGCAGTTCCATTAATATAATCTGAAAGTTGATGTAATAGAGAAGGTGTCAAATTGATTGTAACATTTATGCTTGGATAAACATTAAGTATATCTGCCATATAAGGATATGAATTTGTACCATGCATAAAAACCCAAGGTTGCTCATAAATTAACGTTTCAGGATCCTGATAAGAAGGCTGATGTTGGTGCCAAATAATGATTAGATTTACAACTGGATCAGCTTCCGATAAAGGTTGATTGCTAATCTCTGATGCGCTCATACTCGAAAAAGACGGGGTAAGAGCGAAACTAAACCCCAATAAAATAATTAGAATTTTTTTTTTTAAACTAAGTGGATTCATTTCGATAAAACCTCCATTTAAAGTATTGAGCATTTTGACATTTAAAGAATTTGATTTCTTAAAATAATGAAATTATAAGAAAGATGTGAAAAAATTCGATTTTAATTTAATTTTCATCAAATTTATAGATTTTTAATATTTGAATGGTAATTCCCATTAATTTCCCATTTAATAATTAAATTTGAAAAGAAAAGGCTATTTTGGAATATTGTTAGTGAATTTGTGTTTAATAGCGAAAAATTTCAAAGATTCTTCCTTACTTAAATAAATAATAAAATCTAAAATCTTTATTAATAATAAGAAATAAATTTAAAAAGTATTTATAAAAAATCCAATCAATATTCATTCAGTTTAAAAAAAAATAAAGGTGTAAAAAATGAAAAGAATAAATGTTAAAAAATCAGTAAAAGTCATTTTTTCTAGTTTACTATTATTGTCTTTTATTATTTCTATGTCTTCAGTAAGTGTGAAAGCAAGTGATGAACTCACTATTTGGTACATAGATGATGATATGGTTGATGATACTCTACTAGATTTAATAGACGATTTTGAATCTTCCAATGCTATAACTGTTAATGCAATTTCTATGACATATGATGAATTAAAATCGGAATATATTGCAAAATATGCATCAAGTAATGGTCCAGATTTAATTCAAGGTTCTGCAGATTGGATAGGAGAACTTGCAATGTTAAACACAATCCAAGATTTTAATAGCACATTTTTTGTTGAAGATTATATGGTAAAAGCCAAACGTGCAATATCCTATTATAAAGTTGAAAACTATGTTGTAACTAATGATATAGTGTATTATGGATTTCCACAATATGTTGATACTGTAGGATATTTGTATAATACTGAAAATGTACCTGCATCAGTTTCTATTCCTTCTTATGATGGAACTTGGGATACAGAAGCGTTTAAAGGTGCGATTTCAGCAATGAATGATCAAAGCGATCCTAATCCAGATAATAAAAAATATGGTTTTTCTTTTATGGATCTACCATATGGGCCAAATGCTCTTTTCTTTGGAGCGGGTGGACAATATTTCTCGGATTTGGTCATGGATGTTTCTCACATTGAAATCTTAAGCAATCAATCAGTAGAAGCTATGGGATTCATCTATGATTTGGTTAATGTATTTAAATTAACAATAGATTACTCTGAACAAGGGACAAAAAATACATTTTCTCATTTTGCTGAAGTAGGAAATGTTGCATCAACACTTAGTCTCGCTTCGGATCTGAAATATTTATTAAATGGTGCTCAATTTTCGGATTCATCCAAATTGGATATAGCTCCAGTTCCAGTGGCTGAAATTGGAAAGTACGCTCCGATTGAAGTAATGGCATTAATGATTAATTCCCAATCTTCAAATATGGATAATGCAGTTAAACTTGCTCAAGCATTATCTTCAAAAGATGCTATGATTGAGAATGCTAAGAATGAATACTTAATGCCTGCGATTGAATCTGCCTATGACGATGATAGCATTAAGAATAATCGTTTTATTCAAGCTTATAAAGAATTTATCGATCGTTCTTCGATCAAACCCATCTCACAATATTCTTCCGTTGTAAAAGATGCAGAAATTGTCCAATTGGACAATATGCTGGCGGGAAAGCAAAATGAATTGAGTACTTGCACAGGATTAAATTTATTATTCAGTAGTTCTCTTCCAACAAATGCAAATATTGATCCGATACCACTAGAAGATGAAAAAGCGGCTATTCCTGGAGCAAATCCCATTTTAATAATAAGTATAATTGGGATAACATCAGTATTGGTGTTTTTTACAAAAAAAAGAAAAATGAGGGTTTAAAATGAAAATAAAGAAACAATTATTATGCTTATTTAGTATCGGGGTTTTATCTATTATGCTTTTTGCTCCGATTACTGCGATTGGTCAACCTTTACAAGGTCCAACAGAAATAACATTTTGGTATACAGAAAATGATACTGAAAAACCAGGGATTACTGATCTAATAACTCAATTTGAAACTTTGAATCCAGATATTGATGTTACCGCCACCCAAAAAGGTTTCTTTAATGCCCGAAATGATTACCAAAGTGCATATATTGCCCGCGAAGAACCAGAAGTTTTTCGAGCAACAAGAGATTGGGTTCCGGAATTTGCTAATGCTAAAATGCTAAAAGCGATTACATCTGAATTAACTGAAGATGATTTAAATGATTTCTTACCGATTGCTTTAAAAATGAGTAAGTATCCAGATCCTGACACAGGTATTGAAGAATATTGGTCATTTCCACAGCTTGTAGATACTCCAGCATTAATGTATAATAAGCATCACTTTGAACTTGCTGGAATTGATCTATCAGAATTAACAATTGAGACATCATGGACTTGGGAAGAATATTGGTCTATTTTAGCTACAGTTAATAGTACTGATGATGGTATTTATGCAACAACCTTAGCAGGTATGTTTTTCGGAGCACAACCATTCTATTTTGGTCATGGGGGAAATCTTTTTACAAATGATACTGTAAAATTTGAAACTATTGCAATCAATACAACAGAATCTCGAGAAGGATTTATGTTTGTGAAAAATTTAACAAATAGTTTATACACTCCAAGATGGGAAGAACAAGGCTGGTCTACTATTAATATTCTGTTTAGTGATCAAGGAATAGTGGCTATGGTTTCACAAGGACCATGGGAATTAAAGAACTTCTTAGATAATTCTCCTGAATTTAATCCTGGAGCTCCTGGAGCAAAAGTTTATGCATCAAAGGATAATATGGGAATCGTTCAACTTCCACATGATAGTGAGGGAAATAGAGGAGCACCTGTCGGTGGTCAAGCTTATGTGATTTCAAAGAACACTGAAGGGGCTAAATATGAAGCTGCAGTAAAACTGTGTAAGTTTCTTACGAGTGAAGATGTCATGGCAGAGAAGGCAAAGGGATTCTATCATGTTCCAGCACGAATGAGCGTTATGAAACGAGACGATGTTATGAATCATGAGAACTATCCTTATGTTAAGAGTTATTATGATGCTGTATTAGCTGCTGCAGTAGTACCCGTTGATCATCGCTGGGCGCAAATCGAACAACGATTATCTGATCGACTTGATGAATATTTATCAGGAGATTTAAATTTAGATGAATTTATCTCTGCTGTATATGCAAATTGGAGAATTATAATTCCTCCTGAAGGAGTTGATGTTACTGAACCTGAAGTTCAAATACCTGGATATACTCTTAGTTTTCTATTAATTTCCATGTCAGTTGGAATTATTTTTTTAATTAGAAAAAAATATTTGATAAATTCCAAATAGGGATTAGAAAAATATGGTTGTAGCGACAAAAATTAAAAAAGAGAGCGAGTTGAAACAAAAAAAAAAAATGCGGCAAGTAAAAACCGATTCAGCGATTGCTTATCTATTTATGATACCCGCATTGCTCTCTCTCTTAATATTTGTTTTTGGGCCAATCTTTTTTTCCTTTTTATTAAGTTTATTTCAAAATCCTATCGTAGATGAATTACGCCATGCAACAGAGTATTTTACAAATTTAAATAATGCTTCAGTTGCATCATTATATCGATTATTTGTAATAAATAACCCAGAAGCTAATTTACAAGGAATTTTGATTCCAGAAGGATTAAAGTTATTAATTTTGGGTATAATGGTCTTAGTCTATATGAGAAAAATATATAAAAAATTAGAAAAAACTCCACAAAACTCTCCCATAAAAAGCTGGTCTAATAGTATTGGTATGAGTATAATTCCAGGAATTTTCTTTTTTGTTTTTTTTCAATTTCTAATCCCAAATATTCCAATTATTGGTTTGATTTTTGGCATTATAAGTTTTGGAATTTGCATGTTTTTTCTTAAGAGATATTTTTCAAAACAAGAAGGGATCAATCGGTTTTTATCCGTGATTACTGCAATAATTATAAGTGTAATTGCTGCTCCTTTAATATTATCAATAATAACCTTGTTTTTTGAATTGGTAACAATAATTTCCGTTGTAATTAAACTACCTCTGGATGAATATAGGTATGTTCTTACAGATGAGGTGCAACTTGATTTTTTAAGGATACTCTTTAATACAGTCTTCTGGACATTAACATGTACACTTCTACATGTAATTCTTGGAATGTTTTTGGCAATTTTAATGAATAGAAATTTCGTTGGTAAGGGTTTTTTCAGAGGAATATTTATCTTACCTTGGGCAATTCCCTCATTTGTTTCTACCCTTATTTGGCGAAATTTCATTTTTGATTTTCGACAAGGATTTCTAGGAACAAGGACAAAAGAAATTTTTGGTAACACTTTGTTTTCATATAGATATATTAGTGAAACTGATGGGTTAACTCATCTGGGTTGGAGTTTTACACTAGGGGATTTGTTTGTTCTCGTTCTAACAATTATATTAGTTGTGTTTATTATTTTTAACATCTCAAAATATATTGAAAAAAAATTAAAATTAAATCCAAAATTTAGGTCATTTTTAATTCTTGTTTTAATGATAATTTTTATACCATTAGCATTCCATTTTTTCAATTTGTTGGCAGAATTTTTACGAAATTTAAGTTTATTAACATTAAATATTGTGGATTTGCCTGATATAACATCAACTTTCTGGATAACTGATGATGTATATCTCTTTGGAAATAATACATTTAAAATAAAAATGGTAACATTTTCAGCGATTTTAATTAATGTATGGCTCGGTGTCCCTTTTATGATGGTAAGCTTTTTAGCTGCATTACAAAGCATTCCACCAGATTTATACGAAGCTGCTGAAATTGATGGTGCAAGCGGTTGGCAACAATTTAAAAAGATCACATTTCCACTTTTAAAACCAACATTATTTACCGTTTCCTTATTAGGTTTTATATGGACCTTCAATCTCTTCAATGTTTTCTATTTATTGACAGAAAATCAGACTGGTTTAGGTGATGCGAAGTATTATTCAATTTTTGTTACTTATATATATCGTCTATTTGATGTTGATAAACAATTCTCTCAATCCGCCGCTATGAGTTTTATTGTCTTTTTAATGCTTATTACAATCAGTAAAGTGTATAACAAAGTTGTTGATATTGAAAAGATGTTCAAAGGAGAAGAAAAAGTACTAGAAGAAAAGAAAAAATCTTCAAAAAACAAAGAAATAAGTTCATCAGATAAATTATAGGAGCGTATTAATTTGACAGAAAAAAATCTAGTAATAACGGAAAAAAATGATAATTTCTTAACCTTAGAACCAGAAAAGACCTCGAAAGAAAATATTTTCTTAATAATCGCAATTTTTGGGTTCATTTTACTATTTATTTCTTGGTATCAGATAGAATCTTTACTATGGAATAGAATAAGGTATACTACTGGATCAGGTTGGGTAAGTGTTGCACCAATTTATCAAAATACTTCATTGACAGATATGAGATATATGATAACATCCTATCTCGTTATGTATTTGCTTGGAATATTATGTAACTTTGTAATAGTTGCATTTTTATTAAAAATTATAATGATAGATAAAATTTGGAATGAAAAAGTTAAGAAATTAACAGTTGTTTTAAGTATATCAAGTGGATTAACATCAATAACTGGTTTTTGGTTGTTTAATAGTATTTGGGTTATTGAAGGAATTAAACTAATTACCGATACAGGTCAACCAGGATATGATTGGGTTCGAATAGATATTGGTGATCTTTCACAATTTATATTTATAATTGGTATTATTATATCTATAATATTTTTTATCTTGACAATTTTAACAATAATATTCTTAATAGGTAACCGTGAAAAAAAAGCAGCAAAACCTGGAATGAAGCAAAACGTTGGGGATGTTATAAGAAATATACTTTTAAATATTCCTTTTTATCTAGTTTTAATTTTTTATCTAATATTCACACTCCTTCCTGTCTATTTAACATTAAAAATTTCCATTTCCACCTTCTCAGGAGTTTCTACCGCGGAAGTTAAAGAACCAATTAAAGCTTTAATAATAAACTATTCAAGTGTAATTTTCTCTGTATCAAAAGACGAAACTCAGTTTGGTTCCGCTTTTCTACGAAGTATTTTTCTTGGAATAGGCACTGGAACTATCGGATTAATAGTTGCAGTTTCTGCAGCGTATGCTTTAGCTCGGTTTAAATTCAGAGGGAATAAATTCTTCACATTCTTGATAATTTCGACTCAAATGTTCCCTGGTTTAATATTATTAATTCCTCAATATATAATTTGGTCTACTTTAGGTTTACTAGAAGAGAAAGTTGTTATTCTTGGTGTTCTTTTAGCTTCATCGACTGGAGCCACAGCATATTGTACATGGATGATGAAGGGTTATTTTGAAACGATCCCAATTGATATTGAAGAAGCTTCTATTATGGATGGAGCAGGGAAAGTGGGGACTTTCGTGAAAATAGCTTTACCCCTTGTAAAATCTGGAATGGTTGCTGTACTTTTATTTACATTAATTACATCTTGGCAAGATTTTGTTTTGGCAAGAACATTCATCCAAGCTGAAACAAAACAGACATTACCCTTACTTTTTTATAATTATCAAAATATGGCTACAAGTGATGCTCCAGTTTATTTTGATCTGGTTGCCCCTTATTCGATTATAGTGGCTCTACCAATAGTAACTTTTTTTATGTTATTACAAAAAACCCTTGCAGTAGGAGCAGTAGCAGGTGGTATAAAATAATGGAGGTAAAAATATGGCTAAAATAATATTCGAAAATGTAACAAAAAAGTTTGGAGAATTCATTGCAGTTAAAAATTTAAATCTGGAAATTGATGATCAAGAATTTGTGTGTCTGGTAGGTCCTTCGGGATGTGGTAAAACTACAAGCTTACGAATGTTAGCAGGGTTGGAAGAGATCTCTGAAGGAGTAATTAAAATCGATGAAAATATTGTTAACGATATTCCACCAAAAGATAGAGATATCGCTATGGTCTTTCAAAGTTATGCCCTTTACCCTCATTATACGGTTTATGATAATCTCGCATTTGGTTTGAGATCAAGACAAAAAGTAAAATCTGCAAATTTTATTTTATCTACAATGGAAATACTCTTTTATGGAATTATTGCCATATTATTCTGGGCTTTTTGTCGTTATATCTTAAATTTTATCCCATTTTTAACTGGAAATGGAATACTATTTTTCTGGGCTGGACTTTTTGGAGTATCATTAATGCTTGTGATGTTTCCTGAATCCCGTCATGATATTCATAATCTAATTATTTCATTTGGATCTAAATTTAACAAATCAATAGTTCAATTACAGGAAGAAGAAGTCAATATCAATGAAAAAGTAAAAGAGACTATTAAACTATTGGGAATTGAAAAACAATTATGGAAAAAACCAAAGCAGTTGAGTGGGGGTCAAAGGCAACGTGTTGCTCTTGGTCGAGCAATAATCCGCAATCCAAAAGCGTTTTTAATGGATGAGCCTTTAAGTAATTTAGATGCTAAGCTAAGGGTTCAAATGAGAGCAGAATTACAACGATTAACAAATAAACTAAAAGCTACAACAATCTATGTCACTCATGATCAGATCGAGGCAATGACTTTGGGAGATAGAATTGTTGTACTAAATGAAGGTATAGCAAATCAAATTGGCACACCTAAAGAGGTTTATAATACGCCATTAAATCAATTTGTAGCAGGATTTATTGGTTCACCATCCATGAATTTTGTGAATGGAAAAATAATAAATAAAGATGGGGGAAAAGTCTTTCATTCAGAATCTTTTTCATATAAAATCCCAGAACGTTATTTAATAGGAATTGAAGATTTTATTGAGAAAGATGTTATTTTAGGAATTAGACCTGAGCATATTGAATTAAATCGAAGTGAGACTAATAATTCTCTTAGTGCAACAATCGGTGTACTTGAACCTATTGGTTCTGATACGTATGTATATATCGATTTCCCTGAATTTATCGAAATGATTGCCAAAGTTGAAGGGATTGCATCATTTAAAATAGATGAGCAAATAAAAGTCAAATTCTTAGATGATCAGTTACATTTCTTTGATGCAGATTCAAAAATGCGAATTCTTCCCAAAGGAGGAATTGCGGATTCTCAGAAATAAAATTTATTTCTTATTCTTATTACGATCTACTTTTTTTATCTATTCTTATGCATTAAACTTACTGTTGTTAATGACATTAATCCAAGAATATGCATAGAACTTGTTCCAATTATTTTTTTTCCATTATTATCAGTTTTTTGATTATTATTTGAGTTTTCTTTAAAATTACCTATATAAAAAAGACAAATGAAAAATTAATGTATGAATACCTAGAATGAAGCTTATTATTGCTTAACTTCTTGTTAAAACTTTCGTAAAGAGATAATTTTTTTAGGTTTTTCTTTCCTATAATCTTTTTTTTTTTTAACAATCCGCTTATATGCAATCCAGATTATTGAACCACTCAAGATTACACTAGAAACAACCAATCCAAATTCTCTTCTAATAATTATTTGATCATGGTTTATTTCATCGTAATAAAATATTAAAAAACCTACAGGAATTTTATGTATGTTTCCAGAATAACCACATAATGGCCAGATCTCTATTTGTTCTGTGTTTAAGAAACCATAAATACCGTCTATGTGTACAGTTGAATCAAATACGGTGTCTCCTCTGTAAATGAAATTACTTTTCCAATATTCTTCTTGTTTTGTCTGGCACGGTTTAGAAAAATCGGTTGTATTATGATAAAACGAATAAATTGAATTCTTTATATTGGGATCATTGCCAAGGGGATCATCTGTGACATGAAAATTGATTTTTGATTGATCCACAGAAATTTTAGCAAGTTCAGGGTAAGAAGGGAGGGTTAAAAAAGAACGAAATTGGAAATCTATTGATGAGAAATTTGCGATTGCAAACACCGAATCTGTTAAATAGGGATTAGATGAGTTTTCATTGTTATATATATTGAACCTCTCTATTATCAAGAATGATTTTTTATGAAAAAAAAACCCATATGGTTCTAAAAATCTAGCGTACTCAAATGTTTCGAGAGAAACATCCAAGGTTGTAAACAGATCAATCGAAATATTTGAAATAATTCCTGAATAGGGGTGAAATTCAATTAAATTCCATATATTGGAAGCTGTTTCATTATCTTGCTTTCCATTTTGTAATACCCAAAAATGATCGTCTTCATAATAAAGGAAATAAAAAGAGAATGTATAAGGATAGTTAAATACGTTTTTTTCAATTAACGGTGTCATTTCCATTTCAATATTCGTTATTTGAGTAAAATCAGAGTTGAACGTTGTCTTTAAAAAATAAATTCTTCCTGAAGCAACTTCTGAGTTATTATAACATAGTTGATATAATTGGTTCTCAATCAAAAGGATCGGATTAGCATGCCAATTTTTATGAGGGAATCTCATATTCAAATCCATTTGGTAATTTAGAAATGTGGGTTCTCCATTTCTTAATTGTGATACTTGTCCATAAGTGTTTACAATGTTTCTATTCTTAATCAGGGAGATTGCATTGAATAAGGGCCAGATACATATTGCGAGAACAATAATAATTATAATAATTTCGTTCTTTGATATGGAGAAATTGAATTTTGCCATATTTATTATGTCAATATCTATTTTTCGCATATTTAAATATATACTTTACTGTGCTTAGATTTTTAATCAAAATCTCATGATCCAGCTTAAGTTCTTAATCGTCACAAATCGGTGTGGCTAGATCTTACTATTAGAATTTCTTCTTTCTATTTATTCTATTGATCAGACTTATGGAAGTTATCGAAATTAATCCAAGAATAATCATAGAACTGGGTCCGATTATTTTATTATTTCCCTCATCATCAAGTGGTGGTTCCGTGTTTGAGTCATCTTCATAATTACCTGTATAAGTGAAGAAAAATTCCATCATATCATCAAAAGTATGTCTCCAACTTCCCCAAGAATGGCCTTCATACAGATATATTGTTTCTGTTTCCCATTCCTTATCAATACTGTAATTTGCCATTATTTGAGTATCATTATAAATGGTCTCTTAGTAAGTTCCGGCTGAAAACCACATTTTCAAGTCAATTGAGGGACTAGCATCATGATATTTCGGTAAAATTCCATAGTCATCTCCAGTCCAAAACGCTCCTGAATGACTCCCTATTAATTTAAAAGTTTCATTTCTCTCCAAACCAACATAAGCGGATACTATCCCTCCCATTGAATCACCTAAATGGAGTCTCGTATATGCAGAATTATTAGTTGAATACGTATTATCAATAAATTCGACTAAACCATCCAAATAAGTTAAATAATCTGGATTACATCTATACCATTCGATTCTGTCTCCCAATGGATCGATAAAAACTCCAATAACAGGATCAATCCTTTTATCGGCGATAAGATTATCCAAAATCACTGTAGCTGATGCAAGTGAAATGTACTCTGAACCATCTGAAGTGTAAAAGGTAGAGTATGTCTTATTTGAGGAATAATTTGGTGGAAGATAAACTTGTACTTTGGGTGAAATCCATGGATCACTTAAAGTAATAATTTCTCCATGAGATATATTATCTCTTGGAATAATCTCTGTAGGTTGAATGAATTCAGGCATTGAAAGCTCTGAATTTGGACCAAAGCCTCCAGTTACAGTATTTGGATTTCGGGGATCTATTATCCAATCACTTCCATCTTTAACAAATTTATAATCTAAGCGAGCTGAAGGTTCAAACGACATTTTTTTATAAAAAAAACTGACATCAGATTCTAATTTTACCATAGAAATCAAAGAGCTCCAACTATTAAAATCTCCAACTACACCAAGTGTACTAAGATAGTGAACAGAATAATAAATAAAAACAATATCCGTATTATTTTGGATTGCTGGGAATCCTCCATTATTTTCTTGCCATTCAAGATAATCATTTATAATTTCAGGTTTGTCTTCCTCTAATGCTGCAGTATATTGCTCCAAGAAATCATCGAAATTAATAAAATCATAACTAACTCCCATATTTACACCAACATTGAAAAATCCTAATAGTAAAATAAAGAATAAAAAGATCTTACTTAAAGATTTAGAGTTCATAATTATTAATCTGTATGTTCAAATATATAATGATTATTTTTTTATCTGATTTTCTCCCAGCTCTTTCCAAAATGCTTCCAATTCATCTTTGGTAATTAAATTTGAGGTGCTTGCTTTAATTGAACACGTGTAACGCGCACAAATTTGCCCTCGCATTATAGAATTTTCCAAAGAATCTTTTCCAAATATGTAACTTGATAAAAATCCCACCGCCAATTCATCACCTGCACCATTTGTATCAATTATTGGATAATTATTTAGATCAATCGCTTTATAAATATTAATTTTATCCCTTGTGGCTAATACACATCCAAGTTTTCCCATACCAACAATTATAATAAGATCTGGATTTGGATTTTTAGATTGGATTTTTTTAATCACAAGCGAAGGATCAGAAAAATTAACAGTTGAAAAAAAGATAAAATCTGCGAATTTTATGAAATCTTCTCTATACGGATCATTTATATCAACAATATCTTGAAGATCACACGAAATTTTCACACCAAGATCTTTAGCTATAGGTAGAAGTTTTCGGGACCAATTCATTAAATTAAAATGGGCTAAAGTACTCTTGGATAAAATTGATTTACAGAGATTTAAATCGAGTTCCAAATCCATATGACCTTTTCCATCATAAAAATTCTTTCTATTTCCATCGGGATACATGAAATTTATAGAACGTTTTGTTCCTTTTGGATCAAAATTTAGACCCTCAATATTTATTCCGCTATTTAAAAAATCTTCACGAATTTGATTTCCACAACTATCATTTCCAATATTTCCAATAAATGCAGTTTTATAACCAAGGCGCGCAAAACCCTTACTTGCATAGCCTCCCGCTTGCCCTACATAATCTAAATTTTCTGTAAAATTGGCTTCTACATCAAAATCTATATGATTAGAGAAAAAATATATGTTAGTATCTATCCCAACTGCACCAACAACCACAACATCAAATTCTTTATTGTTATCTTCCATTAAACTCTAAAATCCTTCATTTTTTAGTGTTCAATTTCACCCGCTGTTTGGAATATACCATAATTGTAGCCACTCCAATGAACATAAAAAGAAATATGAGTTGGGGTAGTATGGCAATGTTGTTTGAGTCTTCAGGATCTATTGGAGTTAAAAATTCTTCAGAGTACATTAGCAAAAATTCAGCACTTAAAGTATCTTGAGCTGAAATTTCTTTGAGTGTTAAGGTGAAATCACTTGTAAACATATTTTTTGCACTCACATTAGAGATTCCTGTAATTTTATCACTCTCTCCGATCATTTTTATGCTAGTTTTTGAATTGTTTTCATTTATTAAAATATGTGTTTCAGAATTTTCTTCCCAAGAATCAAGACTTAAACCATTTTTTCCATATATAAGAAGATTTTCATTGTCTGGATTAAAAGCTAGGCCAATATTTGGTGTAATTGTATCAGTTCCAGTATTTTCAAATGTATAAAATACTCTTAATGAATTAATTGTGTCATTTATTATAAATTGCTTTGTAACCGTTAAATCGCTATTTGCTTGAGTGAACACGACAGAATTATCTAGAAGAGAACCTGTTCTTTCGCTAGTTTTCCAAAAATCTTCATCAATTAAATTAGTTGGTTTCAAAAACATGTCATTAAATGATTTTTGGCGGAGTAAATAGCTATTTTCTGTCCTTCCCCATAAATTATATGGATTGATTATATCTATTGGATATGAAAAAGGAGTCCCTGTCGGATAAGATTGGCCTCCAACACCAGAGTAAGTAGCAGGAACATCATTTGCAAGTAGTACCTTACCTTCTACCAAATCAAACCAATTAATTAACCTTCCCCCAGTTCCTGAGAATACAAATAATGCTTTTTGATTACGCAAAATGTACTCATCATGACCATCCAAATCCCAGTCAATTTTAAGTGAATTTGCCTGTATGTTAGGATTTAGTGCATAATACGCAGCTTCTGCAGTTATTAGAGCAATTTTAGTTCCGTAATACCAAGGAAAATAACATCCGATACACCCAAATTCAAATTGATGAGCTGCAAAGACAAATTTTGCATAACTCATTAGATTTTTTGCAGCGGTCACATTTTGACTTGATGCAAGGGAATCAATCTCAGAATCAATAAATTTTAAACGGGTTCTGGCTTGATAGAATTGATTACGATAATCGATTAACCTAGAATCATTCTCATTAAAATCAAACCAGTCTGTAAAACCTTCATTTTGGCTTGGCACTTGCATCCAATCAGCTTGACCGTCAACATAAGAATCAACATGTTCGTAACTATAATCAACTGGGAGTGATTCAATGAATTCACCCGGGGTAACAATGTTTAACCAAGAAGATTCTTGTTCAAGTCTTGTAAGCATATAATCAAGTCGCGCGGTTACTCTCTCTACCGAATCTGCAATGCTATGTCCACCTAAATTCCAACCTTCTTCTTGCCATAATCCCCAAGCTTCCATATCTTGTCCGTAAAATACCAAATAATCGTCATCAGCATCGGATTCATAAATGACTTGTAAGAAAGCTATAAGGTCATCAACGGCTTGTTGCACTTCGATACTAGAAGGATCTTCAATTGTAAAAGCAATGTTGTCCACCATGTTGATTATTGCTTTATCGTCGTTAACTATTTTAATAGTTTTTCCGCTAAAAGATGTAGTGCGTACTTTATATTCATCATTATCACTAACTGTTGTGGATTGCTCCAATATTTGATCTTCAATAAAGGTATATTCATATCCGTTGTCAACGAGCAAATCTACATAGCTGGATTGATTCCAGCATCTTTCAGGATTCCAAAAACCAGTTGGTTCAGCTCCAATGATTGATTCTATAACTTGTTGGTGTTTTTCAATTTGAATTGTATTATCATAATTATCAAGGTGTGAATACATAACATTTTGAGAATAAGTTGATCCAATAATCTCAAATTGATTATCATTATATCCATCTCGTAAATAATCTAAAGTGCTTTGATTAAACCAAGCCAAGTCTGTAAGTAAAGTTCCTGAAAAGTGAAGAGGAAAATGTGAGTTAGGGTGTTGTCTTAAAACTTTCATAACATGATAATAGTTTAAGTCATTAGCGACATCTCCATAAGGAACATTTGCTTGATTA
>JAUWOE010000283.1 GCA_030612265.1 Promethearchaeum sp. | reverse complement strand
ATGCGTACGATCGAGCAATTAGAATCAGAAATGTTAAGTTTTAGCATAGAAAGTGGTAAATATTTACAGAAAGGAAAAAAATGGTTATATTTTGGGACATAATTTATAACCTTAAAGACTGAGAAAAGAAAAGAAAAAAGGGATATTGTTCTGGTGTGTGGTCAGAACAATGGGTGTGTGTGTTCGTATAAAAAAATAAATAATGTGTGTGTTATTTAGAAAAATGATTTTATCCTATTTAAAAAGGAAGAGAAGGATAGTTTTTTTAATTATTAATCAAAGAAATAATTTGTAAAAATGAGCTCAATTAGTTCTAAATCTTTGATAATAAAACGTACATTAGAATTCTTTACACAAGACAAAATAGATATACTCTTTTCTGAAAAAAATAATGATTATGAAAGAATTATCCAATTCCTTGAACGGGAATATGATTTAATTCCTGAAAGAGAAAAAATCGGAAAAGGTAGTGTTTATATTGCAAAAAATGTAGCAAATGGAATAATAAAGAACGTATATAATTTATCTGAGCATATTTTATTCAATTTTTCAACGAATGTCTATGAATATGCCAAAATAGAGAAGAATAGAAAACTTGTTGACTTTGCTCTTTCCTTTTTAGGAGAAATTTCATGTCTGTCAAACGAACTTTTCGAACAAGCTTTACAAAGAGCGAAAATGTTAGCCAATGAATCAGAATGGGAAACTAGAGAGATGAGTGTATATTCTATAAAAAAAGGTTTAAGATTTTTTCCTGAAAAAACCATTTCTATACTAAGAGAATGGGTAATTCAAGAGAGTAATCCTAATGTTCGAAGATTCATTGCAGAAAGTCTCCGACCTTCAGGTGATATAAAATGGTTAAGAAATCCTAATAAAAATAACAATGTCTTGGAAATTTTACAAATGCTAAAAGCAGAACCTTCAGAATATGTCCGTAAAGCTGTAGGAAATAATCTTAAAGATCTATCGAAATATATGCCTGAAAAGATCCTTAAGCTTACAAGAAAATGGGTTAAAGAAGCAAATATTATTGTAGATAATGAATTAGCATCGAGATCTAAAAAAGAATTAGATGAGCAACAATTTTATTTAATTTGGACAATAAAGCAAGCATTAAGATGGCTAAAAAATCGAAATCCTGAATATTATCCTCAGATACAGGATATATTAGGAAAAAATTATATTGTATATTTCGATGAAAAAAAAAATAGAACTGCTAAACCAAAATAAAAAAATAAGATCAAAGAACATATTTCTCATGTGTGATTATTGATTCTAATTCGATTAAATTTTTATTCTCAAATTATTAGATATTAAATATGGATGGAATTGAAGCAAAAAAAGGGGATCTTAAATTTTTTAAAGAAAAAGCAGCTATTGTCTTCAAAAAACATCCTGAAATAATGATAGTATATTTATATGGATCTACAGTTCAAAAAAAAACACATAAATTCAGTGATATTGATATAGGATTAGTATTATCTCCCAATACAGAAACAAATGCTTTATATACTATTGAAATTCAAAACGAACTTGAGGAAATTCTTGGTTTAATAACTAATCGATTGATTGATGTCAGAATATTAAATGGGGCCAGCCCAAGTTTTTTAAATCAAGCAGTTCGTAAAGGAATTCAAATTTATTGTGCAGATCAAGATTTCAAAGATGAGTTTGAACTCTATGTTTTACATACATATTTTGATTTTAAACCGTATTTGGAAATGTTTGAGAATAACTATCTAAATTTGAATTTGGGTGAGAATTTTGAATAGAAGTATGATAATTAAAAGATTTCAAATGATGGATAAGCTTTTAGAGGCATTAAATTCTTATAAAAATTATCAAGAAGAAGAATTCCTTTCAAATATTACAATTCAATTAAGTACTGAAAGAGCTTTTGAAATTTGTATAAATATTTGTATCGATATCGGATCACATATACTCGTGTCAATTGGTAATAATAATTCCGAATCCTACAAAGATATTTTTGTTAATTTAGGAAAGGAACAAATTATCAGCATTCCGTTTGCAAAAAAAATGAGTAATATGGCAGGATTCAGAAATATTTTAGGCCATTTTTATATGGAAATTGATATAAGTAGAGTTTATCAATTGCTCCAAACTGGTTTAAATGATTTCATATTGTTCAAAAAAGAAATTTTGAGATTCCTATCTTCTTCTGAAAATCTTGAATAATCATATTATTTATACCAAAACCAAATAAAAAAATAAGATCAAGGAAATTAGAATTTAATGGATATTTATGATTTTTTTTGCATTGGTAATATTTCAATTGACTTTATTCTAACCCCTTTCTCTGAAGCTACATTCACAGGAGGTGCTATATTAAATGCTGTTTGGGTTTTACATCAACTTGGTTACAAAGTTGGAGTTTTAACTAAATCTTCTAAGAAAGATAAATTCAGAATAAAAGAATTCCCAAAATTTTCCAGTTCAAATAATATCAACTGGGTGGAATCAAAAAATACTACCTCCATTCTTAACGATTATCAAACAATTGATAAAGAAAGGAGAGTTTGCACCAATTTAGGTCAAGCAGATCCTTTTAATTTAAGTGAAATGCCAAAATTTCAAGCTAAAGTGATAATGTATAATGGTTTAATCACTGGTGAGATAGATGCTAAAATATTAAAATTCCTTAGTAAGAAAGGTAAACTGGTTGTTGACGCCCAAGGACTCACTAGAAAAGTAATGCCCTCCAATAATATGGAACTTATCCCCTATGAAAATTTGAAGGATATTATGCCCTTTGTTCATTATTTTAAAGCTGATGCTGCGGAAGCTGAAATTCTAACCGAAATCTCTACTTTATCTCATGAAGGGAGATTTAGAGCAGCAAAAAAATTACAAAAAATGGGCGCAATTGAAGTAATTATCTCACACAACTCTGAATTATTAATTGTTTCTGATAATAAGCAGATAACTGTTCCATTTAAAAATCGAAATCTTAATGGTAGAACAGGTCGTGGAGATACTTGCACAGCTGCTTACGTTTCAGAACGTTTTCATAAGAATATGGAGGAAGCAGCCCTATTTTCTGCAGCGCTAACCTCTCTTAAAATTGAAACCCCAGGTCCCTTTAAGCAATCAAGGATTGAAGTTGAGAAATTCTTGAGGGATTTTTATTAGCATATGTTATAGAATGATTGCGAACTGATACACCAATTTGAGGAAAAAAGGCAAAAAACTTAGATAAATTTAATAATCACTACTTTATATAGTAACTTATATGATGAAAAACTGGTGAATAATATCACAAAAGCTATTAGACCAAGTAAACATTTCAGGAACACTTGGTTGAGAAAGTGGGATGGGGATATTAATGATTTAAGATATGCTCTGGATGAAAGCTATAAAAAAGTAAAAATTGGAAATAAAAAATATGAAGTCTATACCAGATATCGATCAAAACATCGAACAAAAAAAATCATTTATGTAGAATATGAAGATGAAATATTCATCATTACAGGAACAGAAGGTGTTAAAGATGAAAAAAAATCAAGAAAATAAAACAATTACTTTAAAAGAATGTCCAACATGTGAAAAAGGGAAATTATTACCCGTGAATGATATTATTTCCGAGCTTTCTGGATATGTATTTGTTGAAAAGGGAGAAAGATGCGATAATTGCGGTGAAGAATTCCCCTATCAAGAGGAAACACAAAAAACTATTCAAGCAGCCCGAAAATTAGCTATCTGGCCAGAAACATTGAAACTTCATAGGAAATTGTCTAGAAGTGGGCGAGGTATAGTTTTTCGAATTCCTTCAGATATTGAGAAACAACTTAATCTGGATGGGAATGAAGATGTAGATGTTTCTTTACTTGGAAAAAAAATCATTTTGAAGATTAATTAAAATTGAAAGCAAATGTACTTTATTTTTTAATCGAAAGAATACCCCTTCCTTTAGGTAGGGGATGAATTTCGAGGAAGGGAAGTATTGTATAAATATTTCTGCACATTATATCAAATATGGATTATTCATTAGATTTTGGCTTGCATTTTGTATTCATATTTTCATATCATTTAGTTTTCCTTGTGAAATACCGAAGAAAACTTTTTGGTATCCTATGATTTTTTCTGAGATCATATTCTACTAAACTTAGGCTTTGGTATCTTTTAATATATGAAACGTTAGTACAATACTATGCAACTTGTTCGTCAAATTCAAATTAACCGATCTCGGCTGTTGGATGAGATCACCTTGCGTTCCAAGAATTTGTTCAATGTTGCAACCTACACGATACTACAACGATTTTTTGAAGCTGGAAAATGGATTCGATATAACGAATTGTGGAAAACGCTTAAAGACCATGAAGCCTACCAATCTCTTCAAAAGATGTGTGGATCACATCCCCCTCAACAAGTTCTCAAACAAGTGGATCGAAATTTTAAATCATTTTTCAAA
>JAUWOE010000231.1 GCA_030612265.1 Promethearchaeum sp. | reverse complement strand
TTGAAATATTAAAGGTTATTTAATCCATTTGTTAGCAGATTTTATATAAATTCATCCCCATTAATCAAATCTGAAAATTTATCCTTCTTTTCTTTTGAGGTTTTTAAAAACGTGAGTTTTATTATCTCTAATTATTATAATAAATATAGAAAGAAATGAATTGGAAAGAAAGAATTTCGTTTAATCCCGAAATTTGTCATGGAAAAGCATGTATTAAAGGAACACGAGTTTTAATTTCAGTTATACTCGACAATTTAGCAGAGGGTGCTATAGAAGAAGAAATTTTAAAAGAATATCCATCACTGCATAAGGGAGATATTTCTGTGGCACTTCAATATGCTGCGTCATTAGCTAGAGAAGAAATCATTTCATTTGCTTAATTTTGGTGTTTTACTATTGAATTTCAAGCTTGATGAAAATATACCTTGGATTTTGAAGAAAGTTATTGAGACTAAAAAAATCATCAAGTAGATACTGTGTATCATGAAAATCTATGTGGAATAAAGGATATTGATTTAATTAAACAATGTTTGAAGGAGAAAAGAATTTTAATTACTCATGATAATGATTTTAAGAATCCTTTTCTATATCCTAAAGGATCGTTTTACGGAATTATTATTTTAAAATCGATCAAACAAGGTAAAATGGCAGTTAAAAATTTTTTTGAGCGTTTTTTAAAAATATTTTCTCTCGATGAAGCAAAAGGAAAGATAATCATTGTTGAAGGGTCGCAGATAAGAATTAGATAATTATTTTTAAGATTTCAATCCGGAAAGTAAGCTGATATTTAAAAAAAAATCCAATTTTCTTTTTCTATTTAATTTCGATATTCATCAATTGTCAAAGTTTTCCCACTGATTCGGGCTTCCTCACCTGTAAAAGCCATTATATGTGATTCCAAAGCACCTTGAATATTGGTTGTTCCTGCTTGTTCTGGCGTTAATTCACCATTAATAACTTTCACAAAAGAGTCAAGAAGGCCAAAATCCCCCCCACCATGACCTCCTGCTGATAAACCCTTATTAAACACAACTTTTGTTCGAGTAGTTAGAAAATCAGTAATTTTGATTAACTCCTCATTTGCACGAAAGTGTGCTCTTATTACTCCTTTTGTTCCAAATATCCTAAATTCTCTACCTTCAAGATCGCTCAAGCCTGTAATTCTTAGAGTTCCAACAATTCCATTCGGAAATGTATAAGTAACAATCTGGTGGTCAACAACATCGTTTCCAGTCTTAAAAATGCACTTGCCCCAAGGTCCTTCTCTAAGAGCTTTCATTTTTCCTTCATATGTCAAGTCCGTGGTAAGAGAAGTTGTAGGAAAATCTTTCCAATTTAGGAACGGTTCAAGTTTTTTAACATATTTACTTAAAAAAACCATTAAATTTCTGTGATTAATGATCATAGAGGTTAAAAATCGTAAAAATCGTGAATTTGCATGAAATCCTATTCTAATAAGGGGTTCTCCTGATAAATATAAACGAGGTGCATACCATGGGCAAGTTTTTTCATGGGTGCATCCATCCGTACATCTTTTTGGAGCATTTTTAGGTGCGTTTTCTGGACGATAAAATGATAAAAATCCTTTGGATTGAACTGTTAAAGGTTTTTCCCCAATTAACCAGTACATTATATCCAGATCGTGACAACTTTTTGCAAGAATAAGCGGTGAAGATTCATCTTTTTTTTTGTATTGGCCCCTTACGAATGAATGTCCAAAATGCCAATATGAGACATTTTCTGAGTGATCATAATCAATAATATCACCTATAACACCAGAATCGATTATTTCTTTTAATTTTTTAAAGAAATCAGTAAATCTCAACACGTAACAAACTTGAACGATTCTATTTTTTTCCTGAGCTAAGTTTGAGATATGATTACATTCTTCAAAGATTGGTGATATAGGTTTTTCTAATAATAGATCATATCCCATCTCAAGAGATTTTATTGCTGGTTGGTAATGCATCCGATCTTGGGTACATATGAAAGCAGTATCTGCAATTTTTCCAACTGATGGATCTAAAATATCTTGCCACGACTTAAAAACGTTAGAATTGGAAATATTATGCTCTTTTTGAAATAAATCTCTTTTTCTTGAATCTGGTTCTGCAACTGCTATAAATTTCAAGCGATCTGGGTATTTTAGTCCATAGGATCCATATGAGATTCTACCCCTAAAGCCAGCTCCGATCAAAATAGCTGTAATAGGCTTATTAATCATTAAGTAGTAAAAAAAATAATAAAAATTAAGGTTACTTAATTTTTCTCCAAGCTTTAATACCCCCTTCGACGTATTGAGGATTTTCAAAACCTGATTTCTTTAACATTTTAGCGGCAATTATAGAACGTTTTCCCGACCCACATATTGCAACGATTTTTTTGTTTATATATTTATTTATCTGACCTACATCGTTCATTATTGAAGTCAATGGGATATTTATCGCCTCATTAACCTTTCCTAATTTTCCATGTAGTTCAGAAATACCCCTTACGTCAATAAAAACAAAATCCTCTTTATTATCAAGTTTTTCTTGTAATTTATCTGGAGAGATAGTATTAACATGCTGTTCTTTGACTCCTGATTGAAGTGTTCCCATTACTTCACAAGAAGGAGAATCAATTGGGACCCATGCGGCTTTTGGGTCTGTTGTGCATTCATAATTGGCTTTCAAAACATCATTCATCCATTTAGCAGGACCAAGTTGCAGATCCAAGAGAAATTCGACATATTCATCTTTGGTGCGCGATTTTAAAAAGGAATTTGTCTCTTTTTGCTGTTTTAATGAAGAAGGTTTTCTACCACGGTAATCATGCCCTGGATATACTACTAACTCATCCGGGAGAGATAAAAAGTTCTGTAATGTTTCCCAATGTGATTCTGGAGAACCTCCTGGCAAATCATCCCTTCCTGCTCCACCATCATCTAAAAATAGTGCATCCCCAGTCAATATTTTGCCGGGTAGAATAATGCTTATAGAATCTTTAGTATGACCTGGAGTTTCTAAAAATTTAACTTTTAACCCTTCAAAATCCATTTCATCTCCATCGGAAACGCGCATCGATACGCATTTAGCAGGAGCTTTATTGTTCATGATAAGTTCTGCCTTCTCAGACTCTTTTAATGCTGCTGCTCCTGATATATGGTCTGCATGTGTGTGTGTATCTATAATATATTTTAGTATGAAATTTTCTTTCTTTAATAAATCCAAATATTCATCAATATGTTCAAGTTCAGGATCCACAATTGCTACATTTTTACTGTTCTCAGGACCGAATAAGTACGCTTTGCAAGTGTGCTCTGGATTTATTTGCTTAAAATACAAATCGGGCATAATATTTTCTCCTATTAAGAATAACTCTATAATCTATCCCATGCAGCGTGTACTGCTTTTCCTGTCATTTCAATTACCGGTCTCATTTTTTCATGTGTTGCAAAACCAATTTCAGGGGCGATTTTCATTATTGATGTATGCGCAACGAATATTTTATCTCCTTCTTCATACACAACAAAACTACATGGAAAAAGTAACCCAACATCTTTGGATACATCTAATGCTGCTTTTGCAAATCGTGGTCCACAAGCAAGGATGGTGGTATATTTTGGGTAATTTTTAATCCCTAATTTATTTTTAAAAATTTCATCTATTGGTTTTGTCAACATGACGTTGAAACCTTCTTCTGAAACGATTTTTTCAACTCTTTTTACAGCAGTATCAAAATCCATCATTAATTCTTTTTTCAAAATATCAACCATAAAATTCATCTATTTCTAATTGATAATCTTCTAAAAATAAAAATATTGGTTTTTAAAAATAAAATAAAGCAGCGTATTGGGTATAAAAAATAAAAATTAAGCTAAGTTAAATTAAATTCAAATTTTGCTCAAATTTTGCTAAAACTCGATTTATAATTATCCAACTATCATATCCTCTATCTGATATAGCAAAGATTTGACTTGATATTTTTAGAATATCATCTGAAAAATGCCCCTTTTGAAAACCTCCAATTAATACTGCACATTCGTTCGATTCATTAAAGAATTTCGAAGTTATTGTTTCCAAAGAAGCTTTGTTGCCATTTACTGATAAACTAAAAGTGTTTTTTTCGGTAAAATTATTTTTTATCCAATCTCTTAAATTTAAATTCATTCTTGAAATAAGATAAGGTCGCTGTTTTGGAGGGATATGTCCTTTTTTAATCAGCTGACACATCAATCCTTTAAATCTGCTGTAATCTCTTGGGCATTTCATTTCTGAATTAACTTTATATAACCCCGATGAACAGTGAAAATAAATTTCTAAGAATCCCTTTAAATTGGCAGGACTTCCAAGTGTATCTAGAAGAAAATGATGGAGTATATCAGGTCTACCTCTTTTTTGGGAATTTTTCAATGTATGCATTATTGAATGATGTAAAGCGGTATCAAGAATTTGTCCTGGTTTTCCAAATTTTTTGATACTGCTAAGTGCATTTGGTTTTTTTTCAAGAGATTTAGGTATCAATTCAATAGCTGTTTCAGTTAGAATTATATGCATTTTTTGATTTTTCATCAACTTTTACCTCTTTTTCTCTTCTTGCGCGCCCTTTTACAATATAACGAGAAATATGGTCACAAGATAAACAAGTTACCGAAATATAAGTACCGTAATGTTTCTTATTATGTATTCGAAATCGCATATTTCTTCCTGGGACTAATAATTCTTTGCAATTATGGCAAATATATCGCTTTAAAGATGCAGGGATTGCCACTTTGGTCCCCATAGCAATATTTCGGGCAATAGTGACATAGCGATTTGCTAATTTTGGATCATCAGAATGTGTTTGATTAGCAAACTCTATTAGTTCTTGAATTCTACCTCGGGCTAATTTTTGCATTAATAAATGGCGTTTTTTATAACTTTTTCTCCATTTATTTTTATGAGGACCATTTTTTCGATTTCCTCGAGGCATTTTTTATCATCTATAAGTGTTTATTTATTTTTTTTTTTATTGTTCTTCTTAAATTTATGTTTGTTTTTCGATTGCTTTTTAGATCGTTTTTTAAATTTAGAATAATTTTTTTGCTTAGAATAAGATTTTACATTCGATTTTTTAAATTTTTGATCAAATTCCTTTTTCAAGGGTTCTGAAACGGAACCATAAATTATGTCGCTTTGTTTATCAATTTCCGCAACCAATTCTTCATTATCATAATTAATATATTCTGGTTCAGAAATTTCATTAGTATTTACGAATTTTTCTGGTTCAATAATCTCAATTTCTTTCTTTTTCTTTTTTGAAGGGGGATGTAATGTATTTTTTAATAATAAATATTTTTTTGGAAGGTGGATCGCAGGAATTTTCTTTTTTGATATAATAAACGTGTTTCCTCGTGAGTCCAGAACATAAACATTCAATTCTTCAATAATTTTATTTATAAGTGATTCATTACCTTGTTGCATTGAGATTTCTTTTAAAATCTTAATTTTCACAATTTTCTCTTTTTTTAAAATATTTCGAAGATGTTCCAGAAAAGTTGGTGTTATCCCAAGCTTTCCAATATTAATTTGTGCTCGACCGTTCTTAATTTCCATAAATCGTTCCATTGTATCTCTAAAGAAATAAAATTAATGATATCGCTTAAATTTTTTGATTTCAGTTTTAATTTCATTTATTTTTCAAGGAATATACTTTCCAATACAAAAAATTTGTGAAAGCCTTAATAGTATCATAATTTTTAAAATGAATTTGAACTAATTTATCAGATTTAGGAATAACTTGAATATCAGAGTGCATTTCTTTATAAAATTTCTTTACAATGGAAATAAGTGTATTAAAATCTCCTGAAAATCCTTCTGAATTAAGTAGAATTCCTTTTTTTGGAAATAATGATTTTGGAATCTTTTTATCAAAAAGAAAAGATTTATCTTCATAATCCATCTGTTTTAGATCCCTTTCCATTTTTTCTTTGGGTAGAGTATGGTAATTTTTGAAAGCAATCTCATCTCGGAAAATCATTAAAAAACCATCTTCAATTAATTCTAAATAAATTTCTCCTTCATTAAATTTTTTATTTAATTCTTAAGCTTACAAGT
>JAUWOE010000050.1 GCA_030612265.1 Promethearchaeum sp. | reverse complement strand
CAACAGCGCATATTAACCAATCATTGAATCCATTAATTCCCCCAAGCAACTGGAGGAAATGAGCTTTTGAATAGATCTCAAAATAAGACTAAATGATTTCGTCGGAAAAGAGAAAAGTTAAAAAAGTGTTGGATCAGATCCCGTTTACTCCTTTTTTTTTTCTTTTTTTTCCAAGTCATATTCAAGGTCGCTGAGTGCATCGAGCATTGCATCCTCCTCAATATTTAAATCAACATCATCATATTCACTCGACATTGCACTAAAATCCGGGGTTCCATCTGCTTTATATTTAAGATTGGTTGTAAAAGGATCATAATCTGCTGCAGATGTCACTGGTGCAGCTGAAGACACTGGAGTTGAACCTTGTTGGGATTGTTCCTGTGTTTGATCGCTTGGTGACTCACCTGTCAAAGTGCCAATTTCGAAATTAATATAATCCTCAAGAGGAACCGGTGGAACTTCATTTTCAAAAATTGGGATCCCATAGGGTAAATTTGCATCCTTTTTAGGAGTTTGATCTGTTTTAGAAGAAACTACTGTAGTTCTGGTCGTTTCGGATATTTCCTCCAAAGCGGATAGGATATCATCGGGTAAACCTTCTTCACTTTTCGAAGATTGATTGTCAACTAAAGCTAATAAATCCACAGTTGGTTCAGCGGTTTCCAAATTTGTAGAAGTTTGCTGCGCTGTTGAAATTTGTTCCTGATTAATAGGTTGAGGTGCCAGATCATCTAGATCAAACATCAAATCTTCGTCAATAGAAACAATGTTTTGATCATTTGGCTTATTTTCTTCTTCTTCACCGCCCCAATCTGATAGAAAACTGAGAACTCCCTTCATGGCGGATAAATCGTCGGATTTATCTTTATCCATTTTAAAATCTTTAGCCATAGGAGCCTTCGCTTCTTCCTTTTTTCGTTCTTCCCTATCTTTTTCCGCTTCGATTTCTTTCTGAAGTGCCACTGTGACTTTATTACCAGCTAATATATATGCAAATTTGTAAGCCTCATTTCTTAAATATTCCATATAATAGCCGATACGGAGGGGATTTGATATACCACCAAAAATCATATATTCCTCATTGATAAATTGTAGAATGACAAAACCTGAATCTGCTTTTACTAATATTTCACGAAGATTTCCATGATCAACAGAAATGGAGAGTCGTTCCGCTAAATCGACTAAAGCACTAGAAGAAGCGGTTTCGGCGTCGGCATTGACTGTGTCGCTAGTACTGGTTGCGATTGCCATTCCTATTCGAGATATAATGGCTACTCTTTTTAAATCAGTACCTCTTTCAACTCGTTGGATCTCTAACATTAGTGCATGAGCTTTTTTTTCTGAAATCATTGACAATTTTTTTTCAAACTCCAATTAACAAATTACAATTTATTCTACGATCTATATAAAACTATATAATTGTTAGGTAAAAAATTGTTCCATGATGAATGAAAATTTTTACTTTCAATGACCTCTTTCTCGGTCTTTAAATATCACAATAAAAAACAATAATATGAAAATTCCTAAAACTTCTCTTTGTTTAGATAGCAACCACACTAAACCAAATCCGAAATCCGACAAAAATAAATTTGTTGGTTCTCGGGCACTTTTTGATCCAAACTTTATTCCTCCTATTTTTATTGAGAGAAAGAAAAAAAGTAAGTTCCTTCAAGGCGTAATAACTGATGCAATTGAAGATCAGTACTCAACCAATATCAATTTTTATGGTTTAGAGGGAATTGGAAAGAATTTACTGGTTAATAATTTCCTCCAAGACATTTCATTAAAGCAAGTAAATGCTTCAATAAAGGGAAAATCGAGTCGTAATGATCAAATGGTATATATTTTAAGAGTAGATTGTTCTGAAAAAGAAATTGAGCAAGTATTTTTTACAATTTTAAGTCAGTTATGTTCAATTATAAAATTACAGATCAATATTAATGAAATCTTGAAAGCAACACCTGTCAAAATCTGGAATTTCCTTAAATTAATCATGGATAGGTTGGAACAGCCCGTAATTCTCTTTCTACAAAAATCTGAAAATATTCCTCCATTTTATCTAACCAAGCTATACAATTATGCAAGAAATTCTCGCAAAATACAAATAATAACTACTATTAATACTGGATTACAAAAATATTCATTTAAACAATACCAAGGAATGGATCACCGTATCCAAATGGGACTATATGATATTAAGGAGTTGCAACAAATAACTACAGATCGGAGTTTTATGGCTTTTGAGAAGTCTTTCGAACCAGATTCAATAAGTTTAATTGTAGATTATATAACCGAGTATGATTTGATGGTTCCCGGTGCATGTATGAATTTATTAAAAGAAATGTATCCCGTAATTCATCAAAATGGAAACTTAACTCCCGAGATCTTAAGGAATACAACACAATATTATTTTGATAGTTATAACTTGGATGCAATAACTTTTGCTGATTTTGTGATAAGCTCATCTATCGAGGATCGCCTTTTTTTGGAGTATTTAGTAGATTTTTTCAGGAGCAAAAACAATTTCTACATCCCGTTTGATGAGATAAGGCAGGCGTATTCAATGACCTGTGAAGAGTTGGGTTATGAAATACTGGATCAGGAATTTTTGAATAGTTTTAGAAAAATCACCAACGCGCAAGTATTCTGTCCAAGTAAAATTTTCCAAAGTGCTGAAAAATGGGAAAATAATGGTGTTTATTGCGTACCTCATTTTCTTACTCTCCCAGTTGACGAGGTAAATGAGTTATTAAATGTTTCATTCGGTATGGTGGATGATGGGTTCAACAATTTAAATAACTTAAAAGAAGGAGATAATAGTTTTTAAATATCCGGTATCCAATTTGTTAATTTAGATTGATTAACAGACACTTTGATTTGTTTTCTTAACAATATACCCGTTTTAAGTTCAATTATTTTAATAATTTCATTTACAACATCATCAGTGGTCATATTTTCAGTCCAAATTCGTGTTATTCTGTTTTTTATTTTTATTTTATTTTCTAAGAAAATTTCTTCATATTTTTTTAATACTCTCTTCAAATATTCATAATCACTCTCATTCCACTTTTCTCGGCTAACATCAAGCGAACCTCTATTATAAATTCGTTGCATAATTGTTTTTGGTTCTGCGCTGAGAAAAATAATATAATCTTTTTGCCAAGTTACTGAATTAAAAGTGTCATATATTAGTGAATAATCAATTTTTGAAAGAGAAAGTGCTCGAGTATATGCTATAATTGTATAAGGTGTTCGATCTGAAATGCAGATGCGTTCTTTATTATTTTTAACGAATTTCTTAATCATTTCATTTCTTTTTATCATTTGCTGATTATAATGAAGCTCTGCCCTGAATGCAATTTCTTTATCTTTTGACCCAAATGGGACCGGAGGATTTGCTCTCAAGCGTTCTGGGAAAAAGCGTATATTCTTGTTTTCTTCAAGTTTTTTTTGTAAAAGGAGATAGACGGCTGTTTTTCCAACTCCATGGACTCCTGAGATTGAAAATACAAAACCATCACCTTTCGATCGAGTTCTTTTGTTTTTGTTTTTGTTTTTATGTTTAATTTTATATTTTTTTTTTTTTTCTTTGATTTGCACCACAAAAACTCCTTGAAAAATGACCTTTTCTTATTACATATATTACATTGATGCATCAATTTAAAACCAAAAGGATTAACAGAATAATAGATAATTAGAAAGTTTAAATCACAAAATTGAAAAGTTAAAGTGTTTTCTCTGAACTTGATATTATGAGATTGGATAAAGACGCTATGATTGAAAAAATGCATTCAATTATTAATAAAGTTCCATCAAAATTTTATGCAGATATACTATACGACAAAATCTCATCTATTAATATTCAACAATCTATTTCGGGCGAAACCCTATCCGTAATTCCAAGAATTAATGGATTTGTGTTTCGAATTTTTGAAGGATCCATGTATATAGAAATTTCAGATTATGATTTGTTCAATTTAGAAGAAAGGGTATTAAAATTAGTACAAAATTTAGATTATAATCCCAAAATTGATTTTATTTCCTACCCTAAACATTCAATGGATAAAGAGATTTCAATGAAAAATGATTTTACTTTAATTTCCTTGGAAGAAAAACATCAAAAAATCATGGATTTATATACATCTATTAAAAAAATCGATCAACGTGTAATCAATCCCGTTATTACGTATAAAGATTCTATGTTAGAGCGTATTTTTATAAATACTGAGGGGAGTTTATTACGTCAGAAAATCCCTCGCACTTTTTTGGAGATTAAACCAATAGTATCTATTGATAATAAAACTGATTATGATACTTATTCGGTTGGTTCTGAAGGCGGATTTGAGATATTCGACCAAATAAATTATGAACTTCTGGAGGAATTAGTTAAATCTTCTATAGAATTGACAACAGCACCTCATCCTCCCAGTGGAAAGATACCTGTAATATTGGATCCCACTATTGCTGGAAACATCGCTCATGCTGTATTCGGTCATAGTTTACAAGGCGACCAGATTATCCGCGGGAGAAGTTATTGGGAAAAATATTACAAGAAGCAAGTAGCATCTGAAATTGTAAATATAAGTGATAGTCCAGTAGAAGAAGGGGCATATGGGTCATATTTGTTCGATGATGAGGGTGTGATTTGCAAGAAAACACCCCTAATTGAAAAAGGGATATTAACAAATTATTTAAATTCGAGAGTTACAGCAAGTATTCTTAAGCAGGAGAATAATCTCTTTGGAAACGGTCGAAGGCAAGACTATTTACATAGAATTTACCCGAGGAATTCAAATACATTTGTTGAACCTGGTGATTATTCAAAAGAAGAAATGATTCAAGAAATGAAATTTGGTGTTTTAGTTTCACAAAGTGATTTTGGGATGGAGGATCCTATCGGGGGTGGGATTCAAACAAATTCAAGATCTGGATTTATCATTGAAAATGGTGAGATTTCTACAAGAGTTAAGAGCATTGCAATATCTGGCAACGCTTTAGATTTATTAATGTCAATCGACGCAGTTTCAAAGGGACCGATTTCACGAGTTAGTTTTGAAAGCCGGAAAGGTCGTGAAGATATTGTTCCCGTTTCATTTGGAGGGGTTTTTGTTCGTGCTCAAAATATTTTCATCAGCGCTGGTTAAAAATTATGGATAAAGGTGCAAAAAATGGGTGAATATTTAAAAGATCAAAAAATGTCAATAGAAAGTATGGCTAATCTTGTAAAATCTCAAGTATCGCAATCCGGAATAGAAAAATGGGATATATATTTGCTTAATGGACAAATAAACTCATTATTTTTACGAAAATCTAAAAGAAAAATTAAAGTAGAAACAGAACTTAAAGATTCCAGACATAATTTATCATATGTTCTCCGATTATTTCAAGATAAACCAGATAATAAAATGGCTTGCGGGATAGTATCGCTAAATAGTACTTCCACTAATGAAATTCAAAATGCAATTAAAAAAGCAAAATCAATTTTAAAAATAAATTCTGGACCAAAATATGAATTAGTTTCACCCGGTATGAAATATCCCTCAATAAAAACCATTGATAAAGATGTATGGGAAGATCCAGAAGGATTTCTGGCGGAAAAAGGTAAAGAGCTTAAACAACAGCTAAGAGAAATAATTCCCGCTACAACAACATTTGGTAAATTTAGAGTTTACAAAAAGCAGAAGATGCTTCTAAATTATCTGGGTTTTTCAAAAATAAAAAAGAGCACTAATTTCTATTATGAATTTTCCTTCAAAAGCGAAGATAAGGGGAGAATGGCTGAATATTGGCCTGCAGGATGGTTCAAAACGGTAGAACAACTCAAATTTGATGAATTAATTCCTGAATGGATTTCCCTCGCCAAGGATGCTTTAAGGGCTAAAAAGCCTTCATCTAATAAATCTATTGATGTTATTTTTCCTCCACGATTAGTTAGAATTGCATTTCTTGAAACTATTGGATATTCAGCAACGGGGCGTGCATTATATGAGAAAACATCTCATTTAAAAGAAGGGGATCAAATTGCAGTAGATAATTTCACGGTTATTGATGATGGTTTAAAGGAAGATCTTTTGAATTCAAGTGAGTGGGATTCTGAAGGATGCCCAAAAAAATCAACAACAATTATTGACAAAGGCATTATGAAGAATTTCATATATGACCAAAAATTTGCACAATTATCTGGTAGAATATCGACCGGTAATGCACAGAGGAAACCATCGCATGGTGGGAATATTGATATCGAAATTAACAATCTAATTGTGGAACCCGGATCGATATCACTAAAAGACCTTGTCGGAAACTCAAAAAATGCAATGTACGTAAATAAATTTTCGTGGCTCCACCCAAATCCCATTACAGGAGAATTCGGTGCCACCATCGATAATGCTTATCTAATCGAGAATGGAAATTTAACACAACCAATAAAGGGTGGAATTTTATCAGGGAATGTTTATGAAATGATTAAAAATATTTCTGGTATTTCAAAAGAAACGAGAATCGTAATGAATTCAAAGGTTCCCTTTATTAAATTTAAAAACCTGCGCCTTATTGCAAATTAAAAATAAATTTTTTTTTAAACAAGTTTTTTAGAAATAAATCATCAATTTTTGAACAGCATCAAGTAATCCAGCAATATCTCCTCTTATCGTATCGATATCGGAAGAATTTTGTACATCATACCCATAAGTGAAATAAAATCTTTTATTATTAGAGTTAAATTGTTTCATTTCTACCATAGTATAATCAGTTTGAAATTTAATTTCTTTCAATGCCATTGTTTTTTTCGTAAATTTTTGAAATAGACTATGAGCAACATCACGTAGTTTAATTTGTTCAATACCGGGCTTGAAATAACTTGCAACTTCTACTAAATCCTCAGAGAAAATGATGATAAAGTCTAAAATTTTTGTACTTTGGTTTTTATTGCAAAAATCATCGAAAAGAATCCCTAAATTATCATACAATGTTGAATTTCCCAAAATCGGTCTACTAAATGCGTGAATAATAGATAATGGGTTAAAAATAGAGGTGTGATATAAAACAATTCTTAATGGAGCTGCGATTTCAGTAAATTTTTGTTTTAAAGCTTCTAACATTTTCATATTTTCGGCTTCTTGCTCCATCCCTGGGTCAAACTTATGGATTAAGATGTGTATTTTTGCATCAGGACTGAAATCAGAAATCTTATCCCTAACTTCCTTAAAATAATTTATTGAATCTTCAAAAGAATCCTGATCTTGAATATCGATTACAAATAAGACTTGATCAATATCAGAGAATACTAATTCTGCTTTTCTTTCTAAATATTGGTCCCTGTATTTTTTTTGACCCCCTAAATCCCAGATGGCAATTTTATTTCCCAGTAGGTTTAGTGTTTGTCTTTCAATACCTTTAGTTGGTTTTAGTTTTGTAATCGCGATAAATTCTTGTTGAAGACTTCTTATTAAGCTTGTTTTCCCTGCATTTTGGATTCCAAAAATTGGAATCTTTATGATTTCTTTACTCATATTTGAAATCCCTTCAGAAATATTTCATTATGGTTTTTACTTCTTGTAAAACATTGAAGGCTTCTGCATCTAATGGTGCTGGATCTTTTACAAATTCGAAATCATAACCATAAGTGAAATAATACGGTTCTCCACCTGCTTCAAATTGAATCATTCTGACTGAAATTGTATCAGTATGTAACGAGATATCGGATAATTTTAGTTTCTTATCTTCAAATATCTTAAATATTTCAAGTGCAACATCACGCATTTGCTGCTGATTCACACTTGGATCGAAATAATTACCAATTTCCAGCAAATTCCTTGAGAAAATAACAACAAATTTGCACACTGTGTTATTTACAAATTGATAAAATGCAAATCCAAAGTTGTCATATAATGTGGTATTTCCAAAAATTGGTTTACTAAATGCTTGTATGACTGAAATAGGGTTGAAAATTGAGGTCTTAGTCACTCTAGCAGAAAAAGGCTCTGATAATTCAGAAAATTTCTTGTTTATAGTATCATAAAATTTAATGTTCTCATCATTTTCTTCAAAACCAGGATCGAATTTGTTTATAATAATATTGATTGACGTATTTGGTGAAAAATCTTCAAGTTCTGATTTAATCTCTTGGAAATACTTAATGCTTTCCATGAAAGTGTCCTGATCTTGAAAATCTACCACATAAAACAATTCCTCGATTCCAACAAAATAATTCTTGGCTTTTTTTTTGTAGGATTCGCGATATTTAGCTTGCCCTCCAAAATCCCATGCAATTATCCGTTTCTTGAAAAAATTTAAGTGAGTTCTTTCAATTCCCTTTGTAGGCTTTAAACTTGCTAATGATTTAAATTCTCGTTGAAGTGTGCGTAGTAATGATGTCTTCCCGCCATTTGCAATCCCGAGCATTACGATTTTTTCTTCCATTTTTCTTTCAACCACTTACTATATTTGTACATAATTAATTTTTTGCTAAATAAATTTACTTTTATTAAAATATCCTTTTCTTATATAGAACTTCCGACAAAATGCTGATATTTTTAACTTAATCATTTCATAAAAATTTGATTTTTTTTCATTTCCAATGTTTAGAGTGTTACGAGAATAATTTCAATTCTTTTTCATATGAAGGATTCTTAAGAATTTTTTATTTAGTTCACATTTTTGATTTTATAAGATATATAAAACAAGCGCATCTAAAGTTCAGTGTCTATTCAAGTTTGAATGTTATCAACCCAAAAAGTTTAAAATAATCTCAATGTTTAAAATAATCATTGATTGATCTGGTAATTAATTATGAAAAAATATAAATTATTTCTTGTTGTTCTCTTATCATGGCTTTCACTTTCTTCGGTCACAATCAATGCATCCGCAGTTAAATGGCCAGTAAAAGAAAAATCATTTATTCTTTTACCCGAGACTATTGGAAAATTTTCTTTAAAGGATAATAATGATTTTAATGTGATCTTTACAGTAAATATTACTTCTTTATCTGAAGGAGCTCCCGCAAACGTGACAATGATTATGTTTAAAGGGGCTTTATGGGAAAATCATAGTGATGATCTTGATTATCTATACAATCACAGTGTTATGACTATCGAAAATTTAACTGATACTCCTAAAGTTGATGATCTCTATAAGATTGAGTATTTCTTTTATGAAGATGATAAATTTTATCCTGGTTTTATAAACAAGGCTACCTATAGTTGGGTACAAATTAATGTAACAATTGAAAGAGAGGAAGTTAGTAGAGTTGGATATTACTTTGCTGGTTTTATTACAGTCATATATGCCGGATTGATTTTCTGGGTCGTTAAGAAAAAAAGGGATTTGTTAGGAGAAAGAGCTGAAGAAATTCCTCAAGAAGCCCCGCAAGATTCGGTTTAATTCTTAATCAAAAAAACTTTAAGTATTTTTTTCCATTTTTCTAACGTTTTATTTATTTTTTCTAATAATTCTTCATCAGAAATCGAAGCGTAAATAAATAAATAACCCTTATTTGTTTTAATTTCATTATCAATTTCATGCTCCTGACAGCGTATATTAAATTCTGACAAAGAAACCGACTCACGTATTACTAACCCCTTTTCCAGAAGAACTTTCAAATGTTTTTGTATGATGCTTCTTTCTGTATCAGTGTCCTTTTCTAAATTTTTAATACAAGAACCTGTGTTTTTTTTTATCCGTAGCGCTAAGAAACATTCTAATTGCTTATTTGTTAGTTCAAATATTGCCTTAAGAGTACTAAAGACAAGGGGTTTTTCTTTAAATTCTAATAAAGATGGGTTTATTGATACATTCATAATTATCCCGTTAATTTTTATTGTTAAATTAATAAAATAAAAAATGCGAATAGATAAAAAAGTTATTTTGGAAATTTATTATTTATTCTGAAATTTTTTGTTGAACTGATTCAATTATTTGTGCAAATTGCGCTTTTGGGGCCATACCAACTTGTCTGTGAACCAATTTTTTGCTTTTAATGAATAAAGTAGTTGGGATTCCTGATACTTGGAATTGTTGTGCAATAGATTGGTTATTATCAACATTTAGCTTTGAGAAAACTACACTTTTTCCTGCTTTCAAGTATTCTTTTTGAAGAGCTTCAAAAGCTGGTCCAAATGCTTTACAAGGACCACACCAAGGTGCCCAAAAATCGACAATAATAAGACTATCTTGGTAGTCATTCACTATTTGATTAAAATGATCGACAGATTCGATATTAACAACATTTTCTGGAAGGGGGACAATATTTTTGTTCACCATGTCTGCCATCTTTTTTTGGCGTATGGCTTCAATTTCGTTATCGTTTGACATATTATTTCACATAATTTTTTTTGGTAGGAGCGTATCATCATTTTGTAAGGTTGTGCAATTTATCTCCTCTAAATATTTTAAATTTTCGCTACTATTTAAAGGTTGTGCAAAAAAAAAATACATTCATAAAATCATAAAAATTTTTTTTTCCTTTCTTTAATTAATTAATCTTGATGGATATTTCAGATAATGCCTGTGAGTTTATTAAACAAGAAACTGCCACTTTCAATTATGATCCTGCTGTAATGATAATTGAAAGAATCTTCCAAGGTTGATGTGGTCAATCTAAGGCGGTAACCGCTTCATTAGTTGATAGAAAAATGCTGTTAAACGAATCAGAGTATATTATTAAAAATGGTTCACAATGTCTTGTTCCTATTTGGATTGAAAAGAATTTACAGTATTTAGTTGATAAATCAATTATCGACGTGGCTGGCTGGTTAACATTTCGGCGCCTCATTGTGATTCCGACATATTCCCCATGATATGATGCAATTTTAAAAACTTAAGAAATTTGCAGATCCCAAAGCCGTTTGAGGGGAATTAACCGAAAATTAAATAATTAATTGAAAAAAATTACGTGAATATTATGTCAGAAAAAAAAACCTTTGAAAAAGGGCTTTCGCTGTATTCTAAAGGGGAATATAAAGAAGCCTTGAGATATTTTGAATCTTTGACAGATCCTTCTTTTGAAATGATGAAATATTATCATACTGGGTTAGTAAAAATTCAACTGGGTAAATTGGAAGAAGGTTTAAAAGAATATCGGAAAATTCATGAAGTAAATCGAATCAATCAAGGTGTTGAATATGATAAATTCATGTACAGCCTTTATATTAACATGGGTTCGACATTACAAGTGCTAGCGAAGAAGAAAGGGAAAGAACTTTATAACGAGGCAATTTCATGTTATAATTACGCGCTTCAAATTGAAGATCACGATGCTCGAGTTTGGAATAATTTAGGTAATGCATATCTTGAAATTGAAAAATTTTTAGATGCTATTAAAAGTTTTCATAAAGCAATTGAGCTGGATGATGAATACCCCGAAGCACATTACTCCATTTCTCTAGTTTACGAGTCAATGTCTCAATATAAAAGCGCAATTGAACATTTAGAAACTGCTCTGAAATGGAAAAGTCAAAATAAAATAATTCTAAATCGTTTGGCTGGATTATGTTTTGGAACTGGCGATTTTATTAAAGCAAAGAATTACATGGAACTAGTTTTAGAAATTGATGCTAAAGATCTCGCTGCTAATAAAAACATGGCTCTAGTTCTCTACAATATGAAAAAATATGAAGAAGCACATCAATATTACAAAATATTACTTGATTTAGACCCAGATTTTCGAGATCCCGAAGTTGAGGGGATCTTTAATGATCTAAGAAATCGGGTAAATTGAAAATAAATAATCTCAAATAATAGGAATTTAATGTTTATATATGGAATTTGATCTTCATGATTCAAAAATCGTGGAAAACAAGATTAAAAAGTATCTAAAAAGGCGTAAATTCTTCCAAAGGCGTAATTTCTTCCGAAGACGTGGAAGTAATTTAGCTAATGAAGGTGAAAAATTCCTAGGTGTACGAAATGTACAAGAATTAGCTTTTGGCCTAAATAATGTTGTTTATAATTTAAATATTGAATTTAAATTGAAGAATAAGATATTTGATAACCGTAATTATATACTTCGGATATATCCGGATAATAACAACATAAAGAAACCAACTAACGAAGCGAAAAGAATCAGAGAGATTCAAAACTTAAAAATACCAAAAGCAAAACTATATTTTTTTGAAAAAAATATAAAACATTTGGATTATCGTTTCTTAATTTTAGAAAAATTAGAAGGAACTCCTATATAGGAATCAATTGCAAATTTTTCTGATACGGAAACGCAAGAATTCTTAGCGGATTTAGCCAGATTTCTCGGAACACTTCACTCAATAAGATCAAAAAACTACGATTCTTATTATCTTAATAATAAATTAACCAAAAAAATGTCTTACGCTTCATACATACTCAACGAAGTGAAATTAACGCTGAAAAATTTCTCTGATTTAAAATTAGATGAAGAGCTTAGCGTTGATACCAGGTATCTATATAAATGGTGCCGGGGGCATAATCCACTCCTAAATTTGGAAGAATACTCACTTACTCACGGCGATATTCGACCCAGTAATATTATTGTTAAAAATCGTAAAATAAAAGGACTGATCGATTGGGAGATGAGCTGTTATTCGGATCCCGCTCAGGATATAGGATGGAGTTTATACTTTTTCAATTTATATGAAAACTTAAAAGGTTCTCGTGGCTTCTTTTTTTCTGAATATTGGAAAGCTTGTGCTAAATATGATGTAGAGGCAAGAGTATATTTCTATGAAGTGATAGTGGCTCTTAAGCTATATATATACGCCCGGTGGACAGAGATCAATCAACCAGAGAAATATGCGTGTAATAAAGACTTTTTTTCAAGAGTAAAAATTGCAACACCGAAATATATTGAACGACTAACTCACAGAGATTAAAATAATGACAAAACCAGATTTTTCCCAATTTAATTTTAATGAATTGATTGATATTGTAAAAACTATTAGCAGAACAAAAAAAAAATCCACTGAGAACATCTGGAAAAATGGATATGGGCTTCAATCTATTGATTCTTTAGAGGGAAATATCGATGATGTTTTGTATGAGCTTATAAACCGTATAAAAGATAAATGGTCAAGGTATGATATCGAAATGAACTTCAGAAATTTAGCTTTACCGCATGAAATTCTTAATTTATTTAACATAACCACAGCTGAATTAAATAAAAAACTCTTTAAAAATCCTCCAACCATTGGAAGCGAGAGCTCTGATGGAAGAGACGATGAAATCTGGTTTAAAATTAGAAATTCTAAATATATTATGAGAAATAATGGGGATATACAAATTATATAAATTTATTTTCCCAATTTAATCGCAGCTTCTATAATTGGTTTGAATTTTTCTGCTGAAAGGGATGCGCCACCAATTAACCCGCCGTTAATGTCTGCAATATTTAATAAACCTTCACAATTACTGGCTTTCATGGAACCACCATATTGAATCAGAATATTTTTCCCAACATTATCTCCAAACTTATTTATTAATAATTTCCGTATGAAAACATGGATTTTTTCGGCTTCTTCGGGTGTTGCAGTCTTAATTTCAGAATCTGGATTTAGAAATTTATTGTCAATTGCCCATACAGGTTCATATGCAATTATTATTTGATTTAATTGCTCTTGAGGAATATCAGCTAATGAATTTTCAATCTGAGTTTGAATTACTGTTTCTGTTTGACCTTCTTCTTTTTCTTTAGCGGTTTCTCCTATACATAATACAGGTTTTAAGCCTTTTTCAAGAGCTTTTTTTACTTTTTGATTTATATATGAATCAGTTTCACCGAAAATTCTCCTTCTTTCACTATGCCCTAAAATAACATATTCGCAACCTGCATCTAAAAGCGAATCCGGCGAAATTTCTCCTGTAAACGCCCCCTTATCTCGAAAATACATATTCTGACCCGCGAGTTTTAATTTTGTACCTTTTATTACTTGACCGACTGAGTATAATGCATTATAAGAAGGTGCTATGAAAACTTCAACATTTTCCGTTAGGATATCATTTATTTCCTTGGCAATTTCTGTGGCAATGGACACTGCCTCTTCTACAATTGTGACTTGGCACTTCCAATTTCCTCCGATGATAAATTTTCTCATAATTGATGATAAGAATTTTATTTAGAAAAGTATTTTTGAATTTCTTGTCCATAAGAATTAAAATTAAAATTTAAGTAGTTTTTGCTAGGAATTATCTCTAAATTTACACGAGAATGCTGAATAGATCCCCTTGGTTCTTGCCAAGTAAGTTGTACGAAATTATCTTCATGGATATTGAACGTGGATCCATATGAATATTTAATGATAACTTTTGAAACAGTATTCTCTTTTTTCCTTCTAATAATTACGTAATTACTTGTCTCGTTAAAAACTCTTTCTTGATTTCGCCAATCTGTAGTGGAAAAGAAAACTCCGAAATCTGCATGCGAATGTCCCCATCCCAAAATCTCTAAATTCGATTCTTTGATTATTTTTTTCAAATTAAGAATATTAATTCCATCTACTTCAACAAATGCATGAGATACATGCTGATAAGGAATAATTATATCTTGGATTATATTATCCCCGAAAAACAACCAATATGATTCCACGGCATGATTTAGGGCTTCAAATGCAGATTTAACAACTGTTTTTACTTTTTTATAAGCAAATTCTGAGATTTTGAGAGTAAGCAAATTCTCAAAATCAATTTCCCTATATCTGAAATTTAATTCGGTTTTTAAAATATTATTATGGGCGTTACAAAGTTCTTCAATTGATGAACCAATTTTCATGGGTATAAATATATTGTAAAAGTAATAAAAAAAAATTTGCTGATTATTTATTTGTAATACAATTTTGTAACCGGTTCCAATGCAGTAATTAAAGGAATTGCTATAAATATTCCTGAAAGAACTTGTAAAATATTTATGGGTACTTCAATTAGAGCTACATTTAATGGGTTAAGATATTTTCCTGGTAAAATTAAATTTACTATTAAGGATTCATAAAGAAAATATCCCAAAACCATTACTATCCCTCCAGCCATCATTGAGAGTATCTTTACACTGATATTTTTTTGGACTGTAAATCCCAAAATCCAGATGATAAGTGTTAAAATACTCCCTAGAATTATAATTGGAATTGACCCATCTGCAAGAATTGCCATTAATCCTCCAGCAACTGATCCAAGAATAAACGAAAATAGTTTCCAATTGTTATTTATAGAATTATTTTCCCTTAGTTTTTTGAATACCCACCCTACAACAAATCCCTCTGCTCCCTTTGCTATGAACGTTCCAGGAGCAAAAAATGCATAACCCATCAAAATATCCGCAAAAGCTGCTCCTACTCCACCAACAAATGCTCCGATGTAAGGTCCGAATAAAATTGCGGTAAAATAGATTAACCCTTCTCCTACATTGAAATATCCCGTTGTAGCTGGAATGGGAATGGAAACTGTTGCTGTCATTATTGTTTCTAATGCGGCCAATATCCCCATAATTGCAATATTTAAGATAATTTTGCGAGATTTATTTTCGGGAACGTTTCTTTCGACATCTACAGTAACTGTAGGATGAATATTTTCATTTTCCATAATTTTCACCATATTCAAAATGAAACTTTAATATTTAAGTATTCAAAATGTAACTTTAATATTTATACTTTTTCGGATCAAAAACGTCAGAATTATTAGTTATTGGTAAGGAGAGTACCCTATGGCTAGAAAAAAGAAAAGAGAATCTGGAAAATTTTCTGGCTATGAAATGGATGTTTGGATTGAAAAAACTGAAAAAAGAATTTCTTATGACCAAAATGGAAAAGTTTATGAAAATTTAAAGCCAATAATCATAAAGATGCTTTCTAAAATTAAAAAAGAACCAAAATTATCAGGATTTGAGCCTAGGTTAGTTCTATTATTAAAAGAATGTAATTTAAACCTTCAATTTATGAGACGGAATGAAGATTGTTGGAGTTTATTCAGATCAGGCCATCCAAATGATGCTCTTGAAGAAATAATACATGCGCTTAAAGATATTAATAACCATCCGGACAAGCATTTAATTAAACCTGACATAAAAGGACTTATCATAGATTCAATAAAAAAAATATCAGAAAAAGTGGAATCAGGAATAAAAATTCTACCAAGAAAGGACCTTTCTAAATCTCGTTTCCAAACCATTAAACCTACGAACTCATCACAATCAGCCGGTAATACTTTTAAGCCAAAACTTGACAATTTCAGTCCTTTTGATATTCCTGCTCCGATTGTAAATCCTTTCGACTATATAGAAGATGATAAAATGATTCAAAAGGATAAATCTGAAAATTTTGAAACTTATTTTCACCCGAAAAATCTAAATCCAAATGAAAGCGAATTTGAATCTAATTTTATCCCTTTTCCGGGGCAAGTTACTGCTCAAAAATTATCAAAAGATCAGATAAATTCTATTAATACATATTGGTCAAAAGAAGGAATAAAAGAAGAAAAAGTTCAAAATAATAATTCATTGGATATTAAAACTCAAAAAATTACTAAATCAAATCAAGAAGAAATCACTGCTGATAAGAAAAAAAAAACTGATAATCTATGGCCAGATGCATGATAAGAAGACTAAATTTCTTTAAGATCTATAATTTCACGCATTTTGTCCAACATATCCCGTCCTTTATTTGTAATAATACATTTTTTTGTATTTCCAACTTCTTGAAATTCAATTAATCCATCTTTATTTAAGGAATCTAAATGGTGATAAATCGATTGAATTGTTTTCTTTTTACCTAAACTGACCCAAATAGCATAACCGTGATTAGCATTTTTTTCCGCAATAAGATTAAGAATTTCAAACCTTCGAGTGGAGGTTTCTGAGAGCCCCCAAACTGTTTTCTTTAAATTCCTCATTTGGAAAGCAAATTTATTTAGAGCATTTAACCCGGAACCAGTTAATATTGCAACTGTAGATTTAGGATCAATTTCATCTGGAGCCAATTTTTTTGCAGCCGAAATAACTGAAGCAGAGGCGGGTTCAATAAATAATCCCTCATTTTTTGCCACTTTAGAAGCATCTTTTATCATTTCCAATGCATCAATTGGGAGTTCTCTTCCTTTGGTTTTCATTATTATCTTTTTTATATGATCTAAGAGAGGTGGTGCTTTCATTTCCAATGATTCTGCAATATGAGAATTTGACGAACTTTTTAAAGAGACTGCAAAAATTTTAGGAAATTTACTTATCCAACCTGATTCAATAGCGTCTTCAAAACCTCGAAAAATTGAAAGTATCAAAGTTCCAGATCCACGAGGAATAATAACATTTTCTATATTGGCTAATTGTAAAGCTAATTCAAGTCCTATTGTTTTTTGGCCTTCAATGGTAAGTAAATTATCATTTGGTGTCGGAAAATAACCTTTTTGTTCTAAAGCATATTTCTTTGCTGATTTTATTGCTTCATCTAAATTTTTATTTGTGTCGATTATATTTGTGCTATACATTTTCAATTGCTCAATTTTTGAAAGTTCTAAGTTCCTTGGAATAAAAGCAGTTGATTTTAATGCTGCATGACTTGTGTATGCCGCTAAACTTATACTAAAAGATCCTGTACTCGCTCCAATTATTTCATTGTACTTCTTTGATAAAGCATCAGAAACAATTAAAGAACTGGCTCTATCACGGAATGAACTAGTTGGATTTCTAAATTCTAATTTAACATTTAGACCTTTAATTTCAGAAATATTTTTAATTTGAATAATTGGGGTATTTCCTTCAACTAATGATGCAATATTTGGAAAACTTGGGAGAAATGAATTTAATGACCACATTGATTTTAAATTAATCTCGGATTTTTGTAGACCTTTTATGGGTTGGATTGAAATTAAGTTATTACAGTGAGGGCACCATAAATATGGCTCAATTATTACTTGTCCACACTCATTACATTTTGGTTTTTTTACCCATTGTAGTTCCATCTTAATCAAATTTTAAGATTATTTAAGGATTTTGAGCTTGTTTTGAGTTTCGAAGGAGAATTTAGCAGATAACTGTTTAACCATTGAATCTGATGGCGACAAGTTATTTTCAAGCATTTTTCTGATTTCGGGATCAACTTCGTGAACAAGGCGTTCAATTTGCTCGGGAGGGTAGCTTTCGGGGTTGGCTACGTATTCTTGAGCGAGTTG
>JAUWOE010000259.1 GCA_030612265.1 Promethearchaeum sp. | reverse complement strand
AATTTCTTCTCTTCTTTGGCTTCTATGGTAAGATTACGGAAATTTTCGATCTCTTCAGAATTGTCTGTTAAAACAAGTACCTTTTCGGGTTTCATTAATTTAATGGCATTATCTACGAGATCCATTACTTTTTGGTTGTTTAAAGCATTCAATTTTTCCAAATCGACTGTTGAAATTAAATTATCATACATTGAGGGCTCACTTATTTTGTAAAATTAATGGTATGAGTACATTAATAACTAAATGAATAAAAATCTTACAAAAAAATAATTTCTTAAAATAATATCTTTACATATGGTCAATAAAGTTATGGATTATGATCCTTTTTTCCAATTCTCTATTTCCTTGTGTTTAATACTCAAAAATAAGTAAACAATACCCAAAAACTTTTTATACTGTTTGGGATTAGAAAACATGAAAATAGTGAAACCGTTTAACCAAAATGGTTAAATTTATAAAGACTTTTTTCATTTAAAGGTGAAATAACGAGAATTTAAAAATAATAATAAATTTTTTCAATAGAATTAAACATAATACAGATTACGGAAGATTTATACTATGCTTGAAAACATTTTTCTTTTCGAATTTAAATTTATCCCTAAAAAAAATAGCAATGAAATAAATTCCAACAATTTCAGCGATGTATATCTTGCATATCCTGATGAGGATGTTCTTTTTGATTCTATTGAGATAGTTCGGCAAATAATTATTAGTCAAAAAAATATTTTAGAAAAAAACTATCAAGCAGAACACTTCACTGAAGATTTTTTGCATGTTAATTCCAAAGCGATTCAATTTGACGGTGTTAATTTATTAGTTATACCATTACCTTATCAATATATCTTGGGTTTAGTTTTTGATAGAGATACAAATCCTTATGATTACCGTAATGAACTTATCCGCTTATTTAATGAGTATTTAATGGAATCTTATTTAGCTACCTTTGATAAAACATATAAAATTAGAACCAAATCAAACCTACTGTTAACCCTGTTCATAGATTTGAGAAAATACGATGATGAATCCTTAGTTTTTCAAAAGAGATTAATAAGGTTATGATTGATTCAAATAACAATCCGTTAATTAAAGTTTTCGTTTATGGTATTGATTTTGCGGGAAAATCTTCACTCATGCGCTTGCTATCCACAGGCAAATTTGATTTTGATTATTTTCCACCAACAAAAAAATTTCGGATAACAAATGTAAAACTGGATTCTGGCGTTAAACTTATTTGCTGGGACATGCCAGGGCAGAAAATATTTAGATCAGATTGGTTACGTGGTGCACAAGCTAGTAATTTATTATTATTTGTATTGGATTGCGCAGATGCAGGAAGATATTCGGAAGCGAAAGAAGAACTTTGGAATATGTTAAATCTTTATGAATTAAAAAGTATACCATTGTTATTCTTAGTAAATAAAACCGATTTAGCTGATTGCGATAAAAATCCGAAACCTATAATTGAGAAATTTAAATTGAACGAACTTAATCGAGATTGGCAAATTGTTTTTTCAAGTCTTCCAGATCGTACAGGAATAAGCGAATTAATTGAATGGATGGAAAATCAAGCAGAAAACTTGTTATTAATTAACGGGATAAAAACTCTCGAAAATATTTGAAGAAAAAATTATTCGAATGGAGTTGATTTTTCATCTTCATCCTTTTTCATTTCCTCTGGTTTCTTTTCAATGTTTTCAGAAGAAATTTCATCAGTTGATAATTCATGAATCTCTGAAATTGGTTTAGAGGGTAATAATACTGGAGTTTTTTTTGATACAACTACTTTAGCAGGTCTAATTACTTCTCCGTTCATCGAATATCCTTTATGAACGATTTGTAGAACCGTATCTTCAGGAACTTCATCATTAATAATTCTCATTATGACTTCGTGCAGTTTATAATTTGAAGGAATATTTGTTTTTTCAATAGGTTTTACTCCAAATTTATTAAAGATTGTTTGTAGATTCTCATATAATTTTTCAATTCCATCAGTGAAAATGTTCATTTGTTGGCAGTTTGAATCATCATTATTCATATTCACTATTTTTTCTTTACTTTTCAAAGCCATTTCAAAACTATCAATTAATGGCGTAAAAGAAGTAATAGTATTAATTTTTGTTCTCTTTTTTGCGATTTCTTGCTGTTTGATATAGTGTTTTCGAGTGTTTTCAAGTTCAGCTTGTAAAAACGCATATTTAGTTTTTTCCTCAGATATCTGTTTCTCTAATTTCTTATTCTTTTCCTGTAATTTTTCGATCTCAGTTTTTGGTTTTTCTTTTTTCTTCTTATCTTGTTTTTTCTTAACATCTTGTCCCAATACCTCGGATGTTTTTGTTTCTTGATCTTTGCTATCTTTAGATTCAGTTTCTTGCTTTTCAATATCTTTTTTTTCTTTACCCATTATAAAGTGCACCCAAGGATATAATTAAAAAAATGAACGATTATTGAAATTTTTTTTGATTTCATTTTAGAAATTTAATTAGTAAATTTGCTGATTAGAAAAATGGTTTGAAAAGAAAATCAGGTAAAACAATAATCAATTGCTTTGATTGAGTAAAATTTTAGTTTTGAACTAAAGAAATTAATTGAGTTCTTATTAAATCTTGTTCATTTACATTCAATTGTGAGTAGAATTTATATTTGCTGTTATTTTCATCGAGATAGAATGATTGTAGTAGAATTATTGTATTTTTTAATATGCAATCCATAATTTCTGTGTATATTGGGTCAGAATTGATAACATTTTTATATTGATTCATAATTTCAATTATTTCTTGTGATACAAAAGTAGAAATGCAAAAATCCTTTATTGTCAAACGTGAATTTTCAAATTTTTCTATTAATCCGCAATAATATTCAAATTCATCAATATATTTTTTTTTTAACAGCCAATAAATTTCTCTTGCTTCGGTTAAATTCTTGTAAGTTTGGATCATGAACATACAATGAGGTAAACACTGCATCGGTATTTATTGTTGTTGAATGGAAAAATTCCAACAAAATTTAACCACATTTTAGGCTGGGAATAATTTTAAATTCTTCAAAAAAAAATGAAAAAATTACCAGAAAAAATTTCCTTATTTGAAATCTTCCCAATACTACATTTTATGTGAAAATAAGATTCATTTGTGATTGAAAAAATTTAGAAGATAAATCCTCTTGATGAATGTTAATGCATGAATTGAATGTTATAAAAAAACCATGGCGTGAAGATAGTCTTAGGATTGCGCTAGTATATCCAAATGTATATTCTGCAATGGCTGGTTTAACAATTCAAACTCTTTACAGCGTATGGAATAGATATCCTAATGTAATTTGCGAACGCTTCTTCATGCTCTCGAAAAAAGAAATTAAAGCATCAAAATTTCAGAATTTACCTCCAAATTATGATACTACCACAGGTCCTGCGCAATTTTATCCCATTCTAAGAAGCATTGAAAATAAAATGCCGTTATCTAAATTTGATATTATAGCTTTTTCAATTAGCTATGAACTTGATTTTCCAAATGTTTTATGGATGTTAGATAATAGTCACATCCCCATTTTTAGAAATGATAGAAAGACTCAAAAGTATAGTGAAGAACAAGAAGATAATAGAAATTTTCCATTAATTATTGCAGGAGGGCCAGTAATACGTTCAAATCCATTACCTTTGGAACCATATTTAGATGCAGCATTTATAGGAGAAATTGAGCCAGTTAATGATTTGATGATAAATTCATGGTTTAATTCCCGAGGTTTGGAATCAACTTTAACATATTCAGATATTCAAACTCATTTTTTACAATCTCTTCACAATATTTCTGGATTTTGGGTTCCTGCATTATATAATCAAAAGATAAAAAAAGATATTGAGCGTGTTTATGTTAAAAATTTGGATGATTTTCCACATCCTATTAGACAAATAATCCCAAAAGTTAAACCCCCAGAAAAATATCCATTACCCTTTGGAGAAGCTTTCTATATTGAAATAAATCGTGGATGTCCCCATTTATGTCGATTTTGTATGACTGGAAGTCAATTAAAACCCTTTAGAAATCGTAGTCTTGAGGGATTGAAGGAAATTATCATTTCTGGAATAGCCCATTCAGGAGTAAATAAGGTAGTTTTAATTGGTTCATCGGTAACTGATCATCCAAAATTCAGGGAATTATGTAAATTTTTGGTTGAACAAAAGATTGAATTCTCAATCCCTTCTATTCGAATTGAAACTTTAACTGAAGAATTGGCTTCATTATTGGTAAAAGGAGGGATGAAAACAGTTGCTTTTGCACCAGAAACAGGAACCGATAGTCTCCGTTTAAGGATTAATAAGAAAATTAGCAACGATAAAATTCTAAATGGTGCTAAATTGTTATTGGAAGCGGGAATTCCTAATGTCAAACTCTATTTACTATACGGTTTGCCTTTTGAGACAGAAGAAGATGTTGATGCAATACCAAAATTAGTTAAACAAATTGCAGCGCTTGGTTTTGGAAAACAAGGAGTTCGATTGAGCATAAATCCGTTTATCCCTAAGGCGCACACTCCATTTGAATCTTATATTGATAATTTTGCAGATGCCAACTTAAATATTTTAAAAAATAAACTCAAGAGAATACATACTCCGTTAAAAGGAGATAAACAAATAAAATTCGAAACCTTATCGATTGAAGAAGCTTACATTCAAACAATATTAGCTCTGGGTGGAACAAAAATGAGCGACTTAATTTTAAAATATTACCAAACGGGTAGTGAAATTAAAAAATGGTATAAAATGACAAGAAAGGAACATCTTGAAAAGAAAGAATATATAATCAAATTCTTTCAAGATATGAAAACGAATTCTTTTGGTCAACACTTGTATAATTTTATATCCCAAAAATTATCCTATAAAATATTGGAAAAAGAATGGGATAAGACTCAAAATTAATAATATAATTGTGAAGTTTAATGATTCCAGACTCAGAGAAAGCAGTATTAGATGAATTCAATAAAAAAAATCCCGAATTAAAAATACAAAAGAAAAAAAAGTGGGAAATAAGAGAATGGGTAAATTTAGCAACACAACCAAGATATTCAGTTAAAAATGGCCATATTACTAAACTCAGAATTACAGGTTGGAAAAATTTAATATCTTTACCAGAAAGTATTGGGAATCTTGTAAATCTTCAAGAACTCGATTTAGGTTGGAATAATTTAATTTCTTTACCGGAGAGTTTCGGAAATCTTGTAAATGTTCGAAAACTCCATTTGTGGGGGAATAAATTAACATCTTTACCAGAGAGTTTCGGAAATCTTGTAAATCTTCAAGAACTCGATTTAAGTGATAATCCATTAGTAAGTTTATCCAATATTTCTTTGGAAGTATTAA
>JAUWOE010000088.1 GCA_030612265.1 Promethearchaeum sp. | reverse complement strand
ATCATTTACACCTTTGGCAACCGTACACACAAGCATAATTCCATCAAGCCCTACTTCTCTGCAATTTTCGATAACTTTCTTCTTTAACTTTGATAAATCCATTCCACGAATTTTTTTATAGGTTTCTGGATCCTCTCCATCATATGATAAATAAATGGCTCCACAATCTGCTTCTTTTAATTGTTGGCAAAACTCTACACTTTTAGCCATTTTTATTCCGTTTGTGTTAAGCATCCGATGTGGAAATCCTAAGCTTTTTGCAGCTTTTAATATATCAATTATACGTGGATGAAGTGTTGGTTCCCCACCTGAAAATTGGGCAATTGCTGCATGATATGGCCTTTGTTTTATAAAATGTTTCAAAATTTGAACTACTTCTTCATAAGTATATTCGACTATTCGTCCTTGACGATTAGCATTAGCGAAGCAAATTGGGCAATTGAGATTGCATCTATTGGTGATATCTATGATCATAAGGTTAGCAGCAGATTTATGATGTATACATAATCCACAATCGTAAGGGCATCCTTTCTTAACCGGAAGTAAATTACTGTTTATTGGAGTTGTGTCCATTTCACTATCCAAATCTTCAGCATAATGATTTTTCCAGATGTAATATTCGGGATCCACGGAAATTTTATCTAAGAAATCTCCGTGCTTGTCACAATGTTTTCTCATCATGACCCAGTTTTTTTCTTTATCTATGAATATGTCTGCTTGTATGGGTTCCATACATTCTGGGCATATAGATGTCGTTTTTCGTAAAATATCAGATTCTTGGTTCATTTTCTGATTCAAACCTATTTTTTTTAAGCAATTACAATTGCTGTAAACTGGATAAAATAAGTAATTCATCAAATAAAAATTACTTCATAATATTTAAAAAAAAGGAGACTAACTTCAGTGATTTTATTGATTCAAGCATATTTTATATATTTCTTATAAAACTTCTTAATTTATATCTTATTTAATTTACTTTTCAAATGATCTACTTCCTCATTTAAAATTTCCGGTTCTTCTTTCTTATTTAATAATATTTATGGCTTAATATCTATTTTTTATCTTGGGAAATGAATTAAGAATGGTTGGAAAAATAAAAACTAATATAATTAGAATAGTAAAACGAAAAGAATTAGAGTTAAAATCAGCAAAAATTGAACGAAAGTTAATTAAATCATTTAATCATTATGTAAAAACAAGCGTTTTGGCAGAGATTCAGGCTCTTGATGACTCTACACAATTACTAAATGTCATAAAAATTGGTGAAAGATTTCAAAAAATTTGTAATTCTATTGGAAATACCCCAGAATATATGAAAATGTTTAATTTCCTTTCATATGTAAGAATGAACGATCGTGAAATACACAGGTTAATCATCAGCATGAAAATGAAATATGATTTTGATAACCCCGACAAATTTAGAGTAAAGCATGAAATTATTGCAGATAATTTGGATTTTATACTCCAATCTTTGAAATCTCAATTGAAATCGCTTGAGCAAGAAGAAGAAGAAATAAATTTGGCAAAACAACAAAAAAAGGAAGAAAAAGAAAAATCGAAACTAGAGAAAAGACAAGATAAACAGATTTCCCTGAATATAAATATCAAGTCATACATCAAAAGATTAAAAAATTGTCTTCCTGTCCAAAAAGTCGAGTTTAGGGCTCAGACCAAATTTCATCGTGAAGAAATTGAAGAAAATAAATTAAAAATTAAAAATTTCCGGAAAAACTTAACACAAGAAAAGAAACAAATTATTCAAAAAGATCTGACATTAAAAGAAGAAAGAACCCTTTTAAAAGAGTGGATTAATGAATTTCATGAAAACATCTTAGAATTTGAGTCTTTTGGCAATTATATCCATATTATTGATTTTAGTAGTACTTTTCTGAAATTTAGTGAGGGCTTAGATGAAAAATTTAGGAAAAATTCCGAGTTTGAAGGTAAAACGAGACAATTAAGAGGTGATTTACGTAAGTTTTATAAATTTTTGGAAGATTGGCTTAGTAGAGTAGAAACTAAATATGAAGATCCTCAAAAAAGAAATCCGAAGGAAGAAAAGGTTGATAGAAAAGAAATTGATGAGTTCTTAAAAATATATGAAATAAATCGCTCGAAATTTATCATTATTCAAGAAGATCGCAGAATATTGAAATACCTTTTAAAACAAGACAAAGAAAAACAAAAATTGTTAAGGGAAAAAGAAAAAAAAGAAAAAAAAGAAAAAAAGAAGAAAAATGATTTAATAAAAAAGAAGAATAAATTAATGAAAGAGAAAGAAAAAATTGAAGCAATAGAAGTAGAAGAGAAAATTTAGATTAAAAAAGGGGGTTAAAAAAAAATCAGATCTAATAATCTAATTAGATTTTAATGATTTTTCTTTTTCACAAAAAAGATTACAGCAATTGTAGACATCATAAATGCAATACCTATAATCTCAACGGGAAATCCGGGAATATCAAAATTAGAGAATGGATCAACACCATTTTTATCATCACCATTTTTATCATCACCATTTCCATCTTTATAATCAATCATAATATCTAAATCGTACCAATCTCCATTATTTTCACCTTTTACTGCAAACATAACATCATAATCATAGTTTGCATAAATCTCCAATTCCAAAAAGCCATCATCTGTCGAATAATCCGAATTTAAAATCGAATCATCATCAGAAGAGATTTCTTCTAACCATAATGATGCAAAATCATTACAATAGATATATATTTTTCCAGTATCACCTTCATTAAGATGGAATCTATAATAATCGTCATCGAAATTAAATAATTGATTATATCGACCCGGTTCCATATATCGTGCAGAATTCCAATCATCATTTTCTTCTAACCAATCATCTTCAAACTCACCGTTAAGAATTAAATCAATATCATACCAATCTCCTATATTATTTCCTGATATTTTGATATAAACATTCCTACCGTAATCATCATTTGTCCAAACTAAATGTAAATGATCGCTATTCATGAAACTATCGGTTATAAAGCCTTCAAATTCATTATACAATTCTAAATTCATCCATGTATACCCTGTATCGTAGAAAAGATTAATTTCAAGCAGATCATAAGGTTCTAACCATACATTATACCAGTCTTCATCATTTTGAACCATTCCACCATGCCATCCAAATTCTAAATATGTTGCTTCATAAATATAATCATTTTCTTCTGCCCAGTCGTCTCCCATTTGTCCATTAAGAATCAATTCAATGTCATACCAATTTTCAGTATAATTTCCTGTTATTTTGATATAAATATGCCTACTATAATCATAATTTGTCCAACTTAGATGTAAATGATCCCAATCCCAGTCTCCGCTTGTTAAATAGTTTTCATATTCATCGTACAAATCAATATTCATCCATGTACGCTCATAATCGTAGAAAAGATTAATTTCAAGAAAATCGTTAGATTCCAACCACACTTCATACCAGTCCTCATCATTTAGAATCATTCCACCATACCAATCAAAATCTAAATGCGTTGCATCATATATAAAATCATTTTCCTCAGCCCAATCGTCATGTATGATATTTAAATTCATATCATATTCTAATCCAAATTCAGTATTAAACACATGAATATACACAAATGAATAATATGTATCAGCTGTCCATTCTAATCTTTTACCCCAAGATTCAGTAGTAATCGAATACCCATGAGGAGAGCCATATTCATCTATAAGTTCAATATTTAAATCAAAAACAGTATCATAATATAATTCTACTTCTAATGTTTCCGAAAAATAAATGGTACTATAACGATACCAATCATCATCATTAAAAACTAATCCATTGTAATATCCAAGGCCTAACTCGTAAGAATCACCTATAAAATCATTTTCTTCAGCCCAATCATCAATAATTAAGCTCATGTTATATTCTAATCCAATATTAGATCCATGCACATGAATATAGACATTTGAATAAGCTCCACCAGCTATCCATTCTAATCTTTTACCCCAAGATTCAGTAGTAATCGAATACCCATGAGGATTACCGTACTCATCTATAAGCTCAATATCTAAAATAAAAGCGGTATCATAATATAGATCTACTTCTAATTTTTCTGAATTAAAGATCCAATTATCATAGCTAAACCAATCATCATCATTTTGAATGAATCCACTATAAAATTCTAGGTCTAATCCCATAGAGTCTTCCCTAATATCATTCTCTTCAGCCCAATCATCAAAAGATCCAGTAAGCCAAATATCAATGTCATAAAAATCACCTAAATTAGGTCCATATACAGCTATATAGTAATATCCTGGATAAGTAGTGACCCAATCAAGTTCTAAATGTGAATCTTCAACACTAAAATTGGTTAACCAGTTATAATATTCATCATACCATTGAACCCAGAGAAAAGATGTGTTATAAACATCTATGGATACATTCTGGTCTAAATAAATCTTATAGATATCTGTATCATTGTTAACAAGATTATTAAAATAATTTGGAAAAATTTCAGGCGCTTGTGGAAAATCATCATTTTCTTCATATTCGTCATCATATGCCCCTTTTACAAAAATATCAACTGTCATATTATACGCTTCACTGTTATTATATCCAAATGTTTTAATGTATAATGTTTGGGAAACTAACGATATCCAAAAAACAGATTCATTATTATCCATTTCGTAAGATGAATCTAAAATCATCTCTGCACTATCATACAATTCAAGATCAATATCATTTTGACTCCCATTGAATTCCAAGAAAACTTTAATAACCTCATCCACACCGATAGAGATATTAAACCAATCATCATCTCCCTGGCAAAGATTAGGGTAAAATCCCGGACCGATATAATATGCCGACCAAAAATTATCATTTTCTTCATAAGTATCTTCAGAAATTGGTGAAGCGTTTACATTTTTTGCACTTAAATACGAAACACTTACAAACATGACTGTTATGAAAAAAATTGATAATAAATATTTATTTCTTTTTATCTTCATGCTTTAACCCTCTTTAAAAATTTTGAAATTTGTTTATATAGGTTAAGGTGAGAGTAATTTCGTAGCTATTTGTATTTGTTTTTTTGAAAAATTTATTCGATTATTCACCATTAACTTTCCAAAATTGGAAATTTTATGAATGTATATGAATTTATATAATTATTATTTTTATTAACTGATTTTAATTGATCTCGTAAATCATGTTGCAACTAACCTTTATTCCTCCGAAATATTGGAAAAATTCATCATCCGAATTTAATATAATCTCAAAAGGAAAAAAACCTCCGAATAATGTAGGGTTTTTCATATTATGGATCTCTCGAAAGGAAAAAAAAAATTGGGAGATGGATTTAACTCAAGAGATTAAGCGTGTGTTTCCCTCCATCCCGGCAGAGAAATTACTTACATGTAGTATTAGGTTATCTTTGGGTAATATTATTAGTCAAGAAACAGAATCTGATTTCTTATTACAGACATCTATAGTTGAATGTAAAATTATCCCAATTCCTCCTGCAATAAGCCTTCTTTTTCCTCTTCAGATCGTTAATCTACAAGATAGGAGCCAAAATTTTATTTTTTATTCAAATTCAATCAAAACTTGGGCATTTTTAACAAAATTTACACTTGAATTACTCAGTAGGGGAAATTTTATCCCTACGCTTAAAGAAATAGATTCAAAACATTATGAAGGAATGTGGAATATAATTTTTAAAACTCAAAACGATCATCAGCGATTTCAAAAAATCCTTAACAATGCTCCTTGGAGTTCTTATAATTTACCCATAAATTTCATCTCTTCTAAACAAAATGAATTTAAAACAACAGGAATATGGCATCCATCTTATTTATTTGCCAATTATATGAATCAAGTTGCGGATTTCTTAATTCGAGATTCTTTAAAAACCAAATTTTATAAGAAATTTTCAGACCTATACAACTCTGATCTTGATGAAATAGGGAATGCTTGTGATCTTGAGGATAGTAATCCTTGGGATTTTCGTTTTCTTAATTCATGTATCGGGAAAAACCGTGTTTTTGAAATACAACGTTTTTGTGATACCCCAATTCCAGGATTATTGCAAAATTGGGTTCAGCATACACAAGGTTTTTCTTTCGCGCTTGGTGTGTTATTTACTTTCCGATTGCAATATCCAAAATCTCCTAAATCGGGTTGGTTGTTAGGATTATATATTCAACCATTGCATGATTTAGACTATTTTATTGCATTAAGTGAAGTTTGGAACGGGAATGTTACACAAAAAGAAGAATTTGCAAATGTTTGTGATGATGAAGAAGGATTACAAGAAGAAATATTACGAGCTTTAGGAATAGCGATTAACCTTTTTCCACCATTAAAAAGAATATTAGAGGTAAAAAACCCCAATAAGATTAAATTAGATATATCAGAGGTTATGGATTTTCTTAGATATTCACAATATCTATTAAGACAGGTTGGGTTCAATGTTGTATTGCCTGAACAATTCAGACATAAAGGTCAACAACGATTAAGTGCAAGAATGGTAATTAAGGATTCAAAATCAGATCAAAAACGTCGACAATCTGGTTCTACAGTGGGAAATATTAGCAAATTATTTGACCTTAATTCATTTTTAGAGTTTGAATGGGAAGCTCGATTGGAAAATCAAAACCTGACCGAATCAGAATTTCTTGAATTATCTAAATTGAAAGAACCGCTCATTTTCTGGCGGGGGCAATGGATTTTAGTAGATCAAGATGATATGAATGCATTAAGACCAATTTTTGAGCAAAAACAGAAAATAAAAGGGAAATTATCGCTTTCTGAAGCGATTAATCTTGGTATTACCAAGAATATCCAACTATCTGATGCTGAAAACTCTTATGAAGTAGTATTGGAGGGAAATTTTCATAATTATATTGATAAATTTTCTAATATTGATTCTTTTCAAAAAACTCCAACACCAGCCTTATTTAAGGGAGTGCTAAGACCCTATCAAGAAATCGGGCTTTTGTGGTTGGCGAATATGACTGATTTTAACTTTGGAATATGTTTAGCTGATGATATGGGTTTAGGAAAAACCATTGAAGTTATTTCGTTTTTACTTCACCGAAAAGAGAAATACAACGAAATTTCGTCTGGAAGCATTCTTATCATTTGTCCCACTTCAGTCTTATTTAACTGGCACCGTGAACTTCAAAAATTTGCTCCATCTCTTGATATTTTAGTCTATCATGGAAAAGAGAGAATAGATGAGAAAGAAGCTTTAACGGAATTTACAATACCTAATCGAATTATTTTAACAACATATGGAATAGTTCGTAATGAAATTGAAGTATTAGAAGCAATTCCATTTACTGGAGTGATCTTGGATGAATCTCAAAATATTAAAAATTTCAAAGCACAACAAACAAAAGCAATTCTTCGATTAAAAAGCATGTACCGTATAGCAATGACTGGAACACCAATTGAAAACCGTTTAATAGAACTTTGGACCTTATTTGAGTTTTTAAATCCTGGTTTACTAGGTAGTCAGGCTAATTTCTATAAAAATTTTATCTTACCAATCGAAAGATTTCGTAATGAAGAAGGATCTAATAAACTTAAGCGCATTATTTCCCCTTTTATCTTGAGGAGATTAAAAACTGATAAAGATATAATTCAAGATCTGCCTGAAAAGAATGAAATCAAGATTTTCTTAGAACTTAGTAATCAACAAAAAGAATTATACCAAAAAACTGTAAATTCTACATTAAAAGAAATAGAAAACTTAGAAGTTCAAGAATCTAAACGACGAGGATTAGTTCTTCGTCTTCTAACACAAACTAAACAAATTTGCAACCATCCTTACCAATTTCTACATATCAATTCATCAAAAATTGAGAGCTCATTGAATTATGATTTTAATGATTTTATCAAATCCTCCGTGAAATTAGAGCGATTACTCGAAATGATCAATGAAATTTTAGAAGACGGTAAAAAACTTTTAATATTTACTCAATTTAAACAAATGGGAGATTTAATAAAATATTTTCTTGAAAAGAAATATTCTTTTGATATTGGATGGTTTCATGGAGGAGTTCCTGAAAAAAAGCGTAGAGAACTTGTAGATGAATTTCAATCACAAGATTTGGATAGTTCTCCGATACTTATATTATCATTGAGAGCCGGCGGAACAGGACTTAATTTAACTCAAGCATCTACTGTATTTCATTTTGATAGATGGTGGAATCCTGCTGTTGAAGACCAAGCAACTGATCGAGCATATCGAATTGGACAAAAAAAAAACGTGAATGTTTACAAATTCATAGCACTCGGAACTATCGAAGAGAGAATAGATAAAATGTTAGAAGAAAAACGCAATCTTGCAGATAAAATTTTAAACTCAACTGGAGAAAATTGGATTACGGATCTTTCAAACGAGGAATTGCGAGAGATCTTCCTATTAAATAAACAAGGAGTGATAAATTGATGCCAAAAAAAACCAAAAAAACCTCAGCTCGTTCTTATCGAAAAAAAACATTAAACTCACACAACAATCCACAGCTTAGTGGATCAAAACCAGAAAATTATCAAGAAAGACAGCAAAAAAGGTATGAGGTTCAACAGATTAGGGAAGATCTATTGAATTTTGCACATTCACAGTGGGGACATCAATGGATCGAATCAATTTTAAAATATGGCCGTCCTTATAGGATGCAAAGAGGAATGAGATACGCTGAGGAAAACCGAATAGAAAATTTAACAGTTACCCCTGGGCAAATTTTTGGAACAGTGCAGGGCACAGCGCCAACACCATATAGGGTAAAAATAAACTTTAAAACAATATCTGAAGATGGATGGCGTATTATTCTCAATAAAATTGCTAAAAAAGTAAAATATATAATCGCTTTATTGGAAAATAAAATACCAGATGATTTACAACAGATCTTCCAAGAATTAGGATATGAATTATTCCCACCAGCATCAAAAACATTAAATGCAAGCTGTTCATGCCCCGATCAAGCAATTCCATGCAAGCATATTGCAGCGACCATATTATACACCGCGAGAGTTCTTGATTTTGATCCATTTTTACTTCTAAAACTTAGGGGAAAATCAAAAAATGATTTACTACATGATTTACAACTTGCACGATCTTGTGCAAACAGACCTATAGTTCAATCTACACATACAATTCGTGAACAAATTCATTTATATGATCATGCATTTGATGTTCCAAGTTTAAATTTCCATGATCTGTCCCATAAAAATTTTCTTTCGGGTGAACCATTTGAAATTGGTTTCTCATTTTCAAAACCGGGAATTCACTTTGATATTTTAGATACATTAGGAATTGCCCCAAATGTAGAAAAACCACTAGAATTTGAAGAAATTATGAAAGATCTATATGCTACTGTTACAAACTCAATATATGAAAAAGTTAAATCGCTTGAAACAAATTTGAAATGAAAATAAAATCATTAATTTAAGTTCAAATATAAAAACTCGAATCAGTAACTTTAACATTCTCTTTAATATTATCCTTATTTAAAGCTTGTGCTCTATTCTGCATATCTTTTACAATCTTTTCATGAGTTTGAAGAATATCTACAAAAAGTCCACCTTTTAATAATGACAGAAACAGATCAAAATTCAAATTACGATGGGACATGCGACTATAGACTAATAAATAAGCCAATAAGTCAATTTCACCTTGAACACGTTCCATCATTTCGAGAAACTTCTTTTCATCACTAAATTCCTTACTTTCAGAAATTACACTCAACTTATATTTTGTAAAATCATAAAATCCAGATTCTAAAATTGCATTAAGAATTAGTTTCTTGTTTGGTGTGCTGAATTTTTCCTGATCTGATCTAGTAAAGCCAGCTATCATATCATCAATACTCAGGTTTAAATAATCAATGAGAGAATTTATTGCTCGTTGATAGTTAAAAAAATTTGAAACATCTATTATTTGAACATTCTCATCAACTTTTTCTTTCCGTGATTCTTCCTTTGAGTCAATAACATTTTTCTTCTTAGACATTGATTAATAATTGATTTTTGAAATAAAAAATATTATTGGATTTTATTGGATTTCTCTAGAGAAGAGTTTTTGGACTCGGTAAATCTTCTTTAGCGGAAGTATCGAACATTGAACTCATGCCCTTTCCACTAGAGGGTTGTGATACTTTAAGCAATTTGTTCAACAATGTTGAATTAGTGAAACTACATATCATATACCAACCAGTAAAACCGAGAAAGCCATGATCAATAATTATATTCCCTAAGACTGAATACATTTCCGAGCGCATCATACTTGTAATAAATGCTGGAAATTCTTGCATGGGATTCATTGAAGGACTTGCAACAGGAATTTGGATTGTGGCACCTTCAGGAGTAAACATATTACGAATTACATAGAAAAATATAATCATCGGTAAAATTGTAAAGCAACTCGGTTTTAATCTCGCTAAACTCATTTTTTGCTCCATGTTTTTAATACTTGGATCCCTTCGTTGCCACTTTGGATATTCCTTTGCATATTTTTTTGGATTTTCTTCCGATAATTTTAATAATTCTTTCTTCTTATTCTTGTGCTCGGTGATTACTTCTTGTTGCCTGTTTAATTTATCGTGATCGACTAAAAGTCGGTTGAGAGTAGTTGAAATCAAAGAAACAAAAACACTAACAACCCATATAAACCACATTGAAACAGGAGGTGTTGATAAAAATTTTATAAAATCTGACCAAGCCATGGTTTAATAAAATAATGGGGTTAAAAAAAATTTCTGATATAAGAAAAATAAAATAAAAATTACATTCCTAGCAAACCGCTCATACCTGGCATTTGTTCAGCAGCGGCTTCTTTTCCTATCGTCTCAGCATAATTTTGAATGATTCCTACACTAAGAAGTAATCCTGTTCCCGAAGAGAGAGCACCGAGAAAATCTGCAGAGAATGACAAAAGTCCAACAATAATACCACACAACACTGTCAAGGTGGGTATATATCTTTTTAAAATTTTCTCAATTACCTTTTCTGAACGTCTAAAACCGGGTATTTGCATTTTCGAATTAATAATTTGCCCAGCAATATCACGAGGCGCTAAACCTGAAACCTCAACCCAAATACGGCCAAAGACAACGCAGATAATTATAAATATGACGAGATACCCTGCACTATGAAGGAACAATAATCCAATGCCACCTACAGTTTCTTGATTTGCCGGATCCAGTATAAATGATAACCCTTGAGGAGGAGTTATTAAATATAATAACCCACCCACTGGTTGTAAATGTGATGCATCTACTCCGGGGGCCGCCTCTTTGAATTCTCCGATAATACTTATCCAAGTTCTCCAATTTGGATGTTTTTCCACCTGATTCCATAAAATTTGTCCAAAGAACAAGAAGTTAGCATATAAAGCTTGAGCAAGAATGACGGGTATATTTGAAACATACAATAATTTCATTGGATACTTGCCGCGATAACCTTTATGTCCCGCATAGGTTAACGGAATTTCAACCTGCATGGTTTGTACATAAATTACTGAAAGAAATATAATAATTGTTGTTATCAATCCCAGCAGTCCTGGAGCTCCCGCTTTTCTAATAAACAAATCCAATATTCCAATCTCTTCACCCGCTTTTATATGGCTATTTGGGAATTGATTTGATGTAAATAGAACTTTAAAGAAGGCAATTATAATCCCACGTGGAAGAAAATCACTCCCTTCGGCGGAAACATTAAAGAAAGAGAATGAATTCCAAAAGACTTGACCTGCAACTCCAGTAGCAATAAATAAAGACACACCAGAACCTAAACCATATCCTTTTTGTAAGACTTCATCTAAAAGAATAATAACTTGTCCAGCTATGACTAGCTGAACGAAAATTATTATTTTTAACGCAGTAGTTTCAATTTCACCAAAAGCACCACCTTCAATATATGCGATACTTTGGAAAATAGTTAAACCGATTGCAATAACTTTTTGAGTTCCGGTGAACATTGCACGATCTCTTGGATCTCCCATGTTGACTTCAATCAGTTTCGAACCTTGAAGCAACTGCATAATCAAACCTGCAGTTACAATGGGTCCAATCCCCATTTCTGTTAATGTGCCCCTTTTTGAAGCTAAAATGACCCGTAACCAGTAATAATAATCTGTGCCCGAATCCATGGTAATTCCATAGATTGGAATGTTCGACATTATAATGTAAATTACGAGGATAATGAGGGTATAGATGAGTTTGTCTTTGAATGAAATTTCCCTATTGGGCTGTCTTATCTCCATAGTAACTCTCGTAAAAGGTGAAAAAAACCGTAAAAATTTTGAAGTCAATTTTATGCACCTGAAATGGCTTTTTGGGAGTTATTTTTACCCAATTTATCATGATTACTAGTAAGAAATGAATAAGAGTTATATTCGTATACAAAATTGCCTTTTTTTATATTATTAGCGCATTTTCCTGCCATTTTCTATCACATAATTTTCTTTAAAAAGTTTTTACTATAAATATATGAAAAAAAAAACACGATAAAATATCAATTTTTTCATACAAAAATTTTGATGTCTTAGAAAAAAAAATAATCCATATCATGAAAAAACCCCGACATATTTTTTAAATCAAAATTCAAAAAATTAATTTCCTATGTCAGAATTTAATTCCTATGTCAGAAAATCCCGATAATAATAGTAAGACATCTTTTCAATTAAATCCATGGGGAGATGATTTAGTTGCAGACGAAGATTATATTCGCTTATGTGAAGAATTTGGGATAAATATGGTCCAAGAACTGGAAATTCCTTATTCAGCATTCGAAAAAAATCGCTTTCTCCGTCGTAAAATAATATATGGGCATAGAGATCTTGGAATGATCCTTAAGGCAATTAGAGAAGAAAAACCATGGGCAATTTTATCGGGAATTAAACCAAGCGGTCAATTTCATCTGGGAACTTTAACCACAGCATCTGAAATGGTAGAATTTCAGAAAATGGGTGGTAAAATTTATTATGCAGTTGCGGATTTAGAAAGTTACGCTGATAATGGCACACCCCTTGATATTGCTTATAAATATGCCGTCGATAATATTGCTGATATACTTACATTAGGATTAGACCCTAAAAGCTATGTATATCTTCAATCTAGAGAGCAAATTCCACAAGACATGGTTTTCATGGCAGGACGTCATGTTACTAACAATATGATGAAGGCAATTTATGGAGACCGAGATTTTGCGCTCTATATGGCAGCTTTAGTGCAAGTAGGAGATATTCTTCTTCCGCAATTGATGGATGGCCCAATGCCTACTCTTGTTCCTGTTGGAATCGATCAAGATCCTCATCTGAGATTAGTTAGAGATTTAACAAGGCATTTCAAATACATTAAAAAGAATCGTAAAACAAAAAAAGAAATAAGTAGTCCATTATTTAAACCTGCAGCCACATATCATAAATTACTTCCTGGATTGGATGATGTAACAAAAAAAATGAGTAAATCCCGACCCAACAGTTATTTCAACTTAGGAGATGATCCAATCGAAATTGAAAAGAAATTAAAGCGCGCTTTTACAGGGGGAAGGGGAAATAAGGAAGAGCAAAAGAAATTAGGTGGAGTCCCAGAAAAGTGTATGATTTACAAGCTCCTTCAAATCCATTTTCAACCGGATGATAATAAACTCCAAGACCGTTACTTAAGGTGTAAAGACGGGATGCTCTGTGGCACATGTAAAAAGGAGTCTATTCAAATTATTATGGATTTTATTAATGAGCATAATGAAAAGAAGCAAGAAATGGTGCCTTTAGCAAAAGAAATTCTTTCCAGAGACCCGAAAACTTTTAGCTTTTAATTTTTTCTTTAATTTCTACATTTTAAATTTTCTCAACCCACAAATTGACAATAGATAGTTCGATTTCTGGGTTTTTCATCAAATTCGCAGAAAATTATTTGTTGCCAAGTTCCTAATAACAAATTTCCTTCTTGAAGGGGAACTGTAAGTGAAGGTTTAATGAAAAAACTGCGTAAATGGCTATGCCCGTTATGATCATGCCATGTCTGATGATGAGCATAATCAGGTCCTTCGGGGATTAGTTTCTGGAGAATTGCAGGAACATCTTTCTCCACAAGTCCTGATTCGTATTCCAAGGTTGTAATACCACCAGTACTACCAGGAAGGAAGATTGTAACTGTTCCATCTTTTATTATCGACTCATCTGCAGCTTTTTGAACAAATTTAGTAATATCTATGATTTCATCGACTTTGGTTTTTAGAGAAAACTGCTTTAAATCTGCTGTCATAATAGAATATTAATATTCTCCCTCATATAAATCAACTTCTGTATATCCATTATCAGAAGATACATACAAAATGAACCTATCTAAGTCAAGATTTTCTTCTAAAGTAGATATTTCAACATCAATCGCGCCCGAATTCGTTTCAATGTAGATAATAGCTGAAGAATCCATAATTATTCCTTGATCCCATGAAA
>JAUWOE010000295.1 GCA_030612265.1 Promethearchaeum sp. | reverse complement strand
AAGGAAGCTTGGAATACCAGGTGAAGAAGAATTTACGGGGAGAGGTGTTTCTTATTGTGCAACATGTGATGGTCCATTTTTCACTGATAAAGTCTTAGTGGTTATTGGAGGAAGCGATTCTGCAGCAAAAGAAGCATTGTTCTTAGCTCAACATGCTAGAAAAGTTTATATAATTTATCGACGTGAAGAGATTCGTGCAGAGCCCATCAACAAGAAAAGAGTTTATGAAAATGAAAAAATAGAAATCATCAATAATACTAATATAGTTGAAATTAAGGGAGACGAGAGTGGAGTTAAGTCAGTCATATTTGATAATGGACGCGAATTTGAAGTTGATGGTGTATTCATAGAAATTGGTTCTGATCCTAATTCAATTTTAGCAAAACGCATTGGAGTAGAAAGAAATGTCAAAGGAGAAATTATAATCAATCGAAAGTCCGAAACTAATATACCTGGAATTTATGCTGCAGGAGATGTAGCAGATTCACCTTTTAAACAAGCAATTACAGGTGTTTCTGAGGGCGTCACCGCCGCATATGCCGCTTTTGATTACCTCAAAAATGTTAAGATCGAGTATTGAAGTTTTTTTAAAATAAAAATTATTATAAGTATAAAGTGTAATATTATTATTAAAAATATAATAGGTCCCCTTTAAATCCATACACAAGTAAGTGATATCCTACACCATGAGTTCAGAAGAGAAAATATTGAATAATGTTATTAAGAAATCAAGAAGCAAACAAGGATTGTTCTGCTTAAACTGCTTAATTAATCGTAGTTCTTTTCAAGAATTAAATGAATTTACCAAAAAAAATAATATTTTTATAATTAAAGAAATCAAAACTAAGACAGAATATTTAAAAACACTCGCAATTCACTATTACAATGTATATAATAATTTATCTGAGATTCAAAAGAAATATAAAGATTCAACTGATTTAATGGGCGATATTCTTTTAGGAGATGAGAAAATTAAGGAGCATTTACCTGAATTTGATTACATCTCCAAGCACGAATTAAATAATATTTTCGCAGATTATTGCGCAGATTTAGGGATTTCAGTATTTAATACTGAAGAAATCTCAGATTACTCCTTGGATTTATATTTAACTAAAAAAACACCGTTATTAAAGACTGAAGCAGTTTTTGTGAAAACTGGGCATGAATTAAGCGAATCCAGCTATCAAGAAACTCTAAATTTAATCGAACAAGCTACTTCTGTTGCTATATGGATAATTTTTGTAACAACTCCAGCCGGAGCTTATAAAATTGGACTTAATAAATTGATATCTGACATGGAGAATTTTCGTACTTGGTTATATGTAATTGACCCATTACATAAAAAGATCTATGGAATAACTAAGGGTAAAAAATCAAAAAACTATGATCAAAAAATTAGTGAAGATTACATTCGGAAATTGCCACGTGAACCTATAAGAGCTCCTTCACAAGTTATTAAATTTTCAAAATATGATTTTAAAGAGAGCGAATCTTATAACCCAAAAAATTTCAATATTTTTTCCCTTTTACCTAAAGAAGAATTTAATAAAATTTTAGAAATGCATGATGACACAAAGAAATACCAAGATATTTTCAGAAGTCTATTAATCATAGATAAATATTCTGGTCTTTCATTTTTTTCTTATTCAAGTGAAACTGAATCCATAGATGATGTGCTAGTATCGGGTTTTTTATCTGCCATGGATAGTTTTGTTTCTGAAATCGGCGGATCTGCTTCATTAAAAGAAATAAATTATAAAGGTTTTTTTATTCATGCCGTGTATGGAGAAAAAGTTAAGATGGCTCTATTTCTCTCTCAACCGGCAGATCAGATATTAAAAGATTTATTAGCATATTTCCTTGAACAATTTGTACAAAGTTTTAAAAATGAAATAGATTCATTTCTGAAAAGTGGAAATACTTCTGTTTTCAATGAATCAAAAATTACCAAAATGGCAAAGGATATTCTAAATATCTAAAATGTAAATAGAATAATCTTCTTAAATATTATTATTTGAGAATAAATCTAAGTTATTTTAAAATTCTATTCATGAAAATATTAAAAATATATAGGTTTTTATCAATTCTCTTATGAAAATTCTAAGGAACTGGGAAATGTTTTATTTTAAATAATGAAATAGTTAATATTCTCAAATTAATATATTATAATTAATATAATCCAAGTAAACATTATTTTACGGTGAATATATTGAGTGAAAATAAAAAAATTGTCTTTATATACAACGCTGAGAGTGGTCTTATGAATGCTGTAAAAGACTACTTTCATAAGAAGCGGAGCCCTGAAACATATCAATGCAATCTGTGTATGCAAACATTCGGGGGGGGGATTTCTATGAAGAAAGACTGGAAGAATTATGTTAACAATTTGGATATTCCAGTTGAATTTTTACATATAGATGAATTTGAAAAGAAATTTGATGTCAAAGATGCCAAATATCCTTCAGCATATCTTAAAAATGGTTCTAACATGAAATTATTTATAACTAGAGATGAAATGAATAAAGTTGAATCATTAGACGAAATGAAAGAATTAGTAACCAAGAAATTGAAAGCAATTTAGGCTTAGCTATATATTAATTCTTCTTTTTTAATATTTTAAAATATTTAAATCATTTAATTTTACTTCCTATTTCTTTAATTTATTATAAAAATATTTAAAAAATATAAAAAACCAAAATGATCTTATGGAAACTTATGATTTAGTTGTAATTGGGAGTGGAGCAGGATTAAGCATTGCCAATGTTGGGATCAATAGGGGATTGAAATGTGCTCTTGTTGAAGAGAGTAAGATGGGGGGGACATGTTTAACACGTGGATGCATCCCTTCAAAGATATTAGTTCATCCCGCTGATATTATTAGAGAAGCTCAACATGCAAAAAAAATCGGTGTAGATTTGAAACTAGAAGGTTTTGATTGGGAACTTATTGCAAAAAGGATGTGGAACCAAATAGATGAGAGTAAAATGATGGATCAAGGATTAGCGCAAGTTGAAAATTTAACTGTTTACCGGGGTACTGGAGTTTTTACAGGAGAGTACGAAATGATGGTCACTGCAAAAGATGGTAAAAATCTCGGAACATTTAAGGGTGAAAAATTTGTAATATCATCTGGCGCTCGATCTTTTATTCCTCCTATAGAAGGTATTGAAGACGTTGATTATATGACAACCGAGACTTTTTTTGGACCTAAATTTCCTAAAAAACCGTGGAAAAGTCTAATAATTATTGGTGGAGGAGTAATCGCTGCTGAATTTGCCCATATTTTTTCAACATTTGGAACTGAGGTCACAATAGTAGAAATGCTACCACGATTGGTCACCACAGAAGAGCCTGAAATAAGTGCCTTTCTTGAAGCAAATTTTAAAAAGCACATGACAGTTTTAGTAAACCATAAAGCGATAAAAGCCCGAGTGAAAAAAGGATTGAAGATGATAACCGTACAAAATATGGAAACTGGCAAGGAGATGGAGTTAAAAGCTGAAGAGATTTTAGTAGCAACTGGTCGTCGCTCAAATGCAGACATTTTGAAAGTGGAAAATACAGGTATAGAAACCAACAAAGCTGGCTGGATTATAACTAATGAATTCTTAGAAACCAACAAAGAAAATATATGGTGCTTAGGAGACGCCAATGGTTTATATCAATTTCGCCATAAGGCAAATTATGAAACCCAAATATTACAAGGTAACATTTTTGGCCAACAGAAACAAGCGGCAGATTATAATTCAGTTCCATGGGCAATCTTTAGTTATCCTCAAATTGGACATGTAGGTATGACAGAAGCAGAAGCAATTGAGAAAGGACACGAAATATTTGTCGCGATTAATAACTATTCTTCAGTTGCCAAAGGATATGCGATGGGTTTTGAAGAAGGTGATGTTGAAAATGGATTTGTAAAGTTAGTTGTAGATAAATCCTATACAATACTGGGTGCTCATATCGTGGGGCCTAACGCAGCTATTTTAGT
>JAUWOE010000082.1 GCA_030612265.1 Promethearchaeum sp. | reverse complement strand
GAAGCCAGTTATATCACCAATAGAATGAGAGATCATGGGATATTAATCTCTACAGATGGCCCCTTACATAATGTTTTGAAAATCAAACCACCTATGCAGTTCACAATTGAAAATGCAGATTTTTTGGTTGATTCGCTTGATAAAATTATGAGAGAGGATCGATTATCTGCATAAATTTTCAACTCAATATCAGATCCACCGATAAATATGTTTTACTTTCCAATTAGAATTTTGTGATGGTTCTTAGATACTCCAAAATCCTGTTAGGGAATAATAATTTTTTTTGTTAATGTAATCACCTTTTTTTCTTCTCTTTCCTTCATCTTTTATGTGACTTAAAATGAAATACGATTCTATTTTTGATGTTGTAGGGCATATCATGGTTGGTCCAAGCTCATCCCATACAGCTGGAGCATGTAGAATAGGATATATAGCGAATATTCTAATGGGCCAAATCCCAGATAAAGCTAAAATATCTTTACATGGTTCTTTTGCTGAAACTTACAAGGGGCATAAAACAGATATCGCCATAATCGGAGGTCTTCTTGGTTTTCCTCCTGAAGATGAAAAGATACCAGACAGTTTTAAAATTGCTGATAAACAAGGAATGCAATATAGTTTTAATGAAACAGACCTTGGACCAGATTACCATCCAAATAGCGTTTTACTTGAATTGGAATCGAAAAATGAAAAATTGTCCATCATTGGAAGTTCCATAGGTGGAGGAAATATTATAATCAAAGAAATAAACGGAATGGAAGCCGGATTTAATGGAGATAATCCAACAATCATAGAAATTCACAAAGACATCCGTGGTATGGTTGCAAATGTATCTAGCGCAATCGCAATGCATGGATTACAAATTTTAGAAATGCACCTTAGTCAAAATATTAGAAAAGGAATTGCGTTAAGTTGGATTGAATGTTCAGCATCAATTTCAGATGATTTGATTAAATCTTTACAAGATATACCAGAAATGATAAGCGTGAGGTGTTTAAATGTATAAAACTTTGAAACATTTCTTAAGCGAGGCAAAAGAAAATAAATTAAACCTTCATGAAGCCGTTTTAAAAGAAGAGTGCCTTAGCACCAATAAAACACGAGATTTTGTACTAAAACGCGCAAAAAAATCCTTGGATGCCATGTTAAACTCTTTAGAAAAAGGAAATACCCTTGATATCAATTTACCGATTAAAGAAGTTATTGAACAATCACAACTTATGATGAAAACTCCAACATTCTTGAGCAAAGATTTGAAAGAAGCTGTGTATTGGGCAATGTCAATTGTTGAATATAGCAATGGAATGGGAATCATCTGCGCCGCGCCCACCGCAGGATCATCGGGAGTGTTCCCAGCAGTTTTATTTAAAGCCCAACAAATGTTAGATAAAACAGAAGAAGATGTAATGAACGCATTTCTTGTCGGTTCAATGGTGGGAGCGATAATTGGAAATAATGCTACCCTTTCCGGTAGTGAAGGAGGATGTCAAGCCGAAATTGGTGTAGCATCAGCAATGGCAGCTTCTGCAATCACCTACTTAGCAGGAGGAACTCCATCTCAAGTTGAACAATCTGTTGCCCTTTCTCTAAAGAATTTACTAGGATTAATCTGTGACCCCGTAGCAGGATTAGTAATCTCTCCTTGCATAAAGCGAAATGCAATTGGTGTAATGAATGCTTTTCTTGCCGCTGAAATGGCATTGTCAGGAGTCACTTCCATCATCCCAGCAGATGAAGTTATTGAAGCAATGATGAAAGTAGGTTTGCAACTTCCACGCAACTTAAAAGAAACAGGCACAGGAGGTATAGCAGACACTCCGACGGGGCGTAGAATTAAAAAAGATATTTTTGGAAAGGATTAACTTTTTTGAGTTAATAATATTTACGTATAAGATAATCACACCATTTACAGCAGATATCTTCACCTTCATCGAACTTTATTTGGTCAACAGAACTAATATCCCTACCACAATTTGGACATATCCTTAATCGAACACTGGTTTTTATATCGAAGAATTTATCAGCGTTTTTAATAAGTTCTTTTTCTTTGAAGGATTGTCGCAATTGATTTTCTAACTCAGCAAGCAAAGCTGTTATTGAACTTTCTTCATTTCCTGCAACTTCAAGTTCGATAATTCGATTTTTTCCATCAATATTTGCTTTTATTACCATTTTTTCCTTTTTAACCTTGGTGATACCGAAATATATCGCTTCACCCTTTTTTTTTTCTGCAGATAATTCTTTAAATACTTGTTTTACATCATGACTTCCTACGACGATTAAAATTAAGGAAAAAATTTTGTCAATGTTATCAGAAGAGAACGAAAATAATTTCTTATCCTTATAGGATAATGATTCGTATAAATTATTTACTCGTGCCAGATTTACATCTTGATTTGTGAAGAAAATCGGGCAAGTAACATTAACCATTTTATCTTTCATTGTTGTTGTATGCAGTTCATCATGTGCATCTAAATATGAAACAGATGCTCGAATTTTTCCGTCCATGCAACTTATGGGTTCTAAATATAGACTTATTGATATTTTTTCTTTAGCGCTTAATCTTGGGATATTTATAGTATCCCCTGAGCGCATAAAATCTGGTTCATAAATTAACCATTTTAATGCCATGGGGATCATAAAATTAACCTTTAAATCGGTCATTACAGTATTACTATTATTTATCACTCCGATTTTAAACCTGATCTGGCCGTTAAAAAATTCATATTCACGTTTTATGTCTATTTCTTCTACTTCTTTTCGCGTTTTTAAAGAAGTTGCCATATTTTGATTGATTTTGTCCATTAAACTTTTGTCTCCATTATTTGCGATCGGAGGTCTCCCAATTTCAGAATGCCTCAGTTTAATATCATTTGATGAAAGATCATCTTCTTTTGTTGAAAGAGCTTTATTTCGGATCCCTTTTTTAGCTTCTTCCATTAATTTTTGCAAATTTCCATCCAATTCTTCATCCCTTAATGAGTCATAAAATAAACTTTTTTGATTTTCAATTTTGAGAGTTAAATTTTTATTATCAAGGATATTTAAGATTTTTTCTGCATTAACATCATTTGGATTGATCTTTAATACCTTTCTAAAACAACGGGTGGCTTCTTGGAAATTTTTTTGATTCCTGTAGACATATCCTATATTATTCCATACATTAAGGTAATTTGGGTCGATTTTCAATGCCTTCTTATAACATTGAATGGCTTCTTGGTAATTTTTTTGATATTTATAGATATTTCCCAAATTATACCAGTATTCTTTTTGATTTTCATTTTTGGTTTTCGACATTTTAGATTTCCTAAGATTCTCAGGAACAGTTTTTTGGATAATTCTTGGAGAATATTTATGATACTCTTTTTGATATTTTTTTATTTCTAATGATAAACCCGGTACAGCAAGATTTAAAATCATACGCGCAATATTATCATTATATTCAAGAAAATTTGGTTTTTCTATTGCGCAAGTGAAGAAAAATCCTTCAACAATTATTCTTCGCTTTTTAAAGTAGTTTGTAATCTTTTCTTTCTTCTCTTCCAGAATTTTATTCTTTTCTTCTACTGTTCCTTCCAAAAGATCATATTTATTTAAACATACATGGATTTTTTTCGGTATATACCGAGCCAAGTCATAAATCTTGAGTTGTTCCTTTAGGGATTCATTACATGAAAAAATACAAATTATCGTCCGTGCTATTCGCGAGAGTGTGATGAGCCCCATTCTAATAACACTCAGATCTCTATCCCCTCCGGGCGCTAAAAGTGTATGTTGTAATCCTGTTTTTATATCAGTAAAAACTACCTTGTTAGGTGTAATAGTTTTGCTAATACCTTCTCCATCTTTGATCTCAATTTCGCTTTCTCCTCTAAAATCTTTCTTCTCAATTTTGCACTCCACGCCACCCTCGATTTTATCAATTTTACCTTTTTCAACGTAATCCACAAACATTTTCAGAATTTCTACCTTCCCAACGTTCAACGCTCCTATTAAACCGATTATTGCCATTTTAAGAACCAAAATTCTGTAATTTGTGTATAAAGATTTTATCTTGTTTATTAATGTATATTCAAAACTTTAAAAGATGATTGCAAATCGGGATTTTCTTGGATCATTCTCCTCTTACTACTCAAGAAATTGCAGATTTTCGTTAGGCAAAAAAGAGTTTTAGAATATTACTATAAAAATCTGTCTAGTTTTTATAATTTCTATCAAATTTGAATTTAGAAACTTCTTTTAATTAATAATAATTACGTATAAGATAATCACACCATTCACAGCGGACATCTTCACCTTTATCGAACTTTATTTGGTCATCGGAACTAATACTACTACCACAATTTGGACATATACTTAATCGAACACTAGTTCTTATATCGAAGAATTTATCCTCATTTTTTATGAGATCTTTTTCTTTGAAAGATTGTCGTAATTGATTTTCTAATTCAGCAAGTAAAGCTGTTATTGAACTTTCTTTATTTCCTGCGACTTCCAGTTCGATAATTCGATTTTTTCCATCTATATTTGCTTTTATTACCATTCTTTCCTTTTTAACTTTAGTGATACCATAATATATCGCTTCACCTTCTTGTTTTTCTACAGATAAATCTTTTGATACTTGCTTGACATGATGACTGCTTACTGCGACTAATATTAGGGAAAATATTTTATCAAGGTTATCAGAAGGCAACGAAAATGCTTTCTTATCCTTATAGGATAATAATTTGTATAAATTATTTACTCGTGCCAAATTTATCTCTTGATTTGTGAAGAAAATCGGGCAAGTAATATTAAACATTTTATCTTCCATTGGTTTTGAATGCAGTTTATCAAGGGCATCCAAATACGAAATTGTTGCTCGAATTTTTCCACTCATGCAACTTATGGGCTCTAAATATAGATTTATTGATATTTTTTCTTTAGAACTTAATCTTGGGATTTTTATAGTATCTCCAGTGCGCTTAAAATGAGGTTCATGGCTTATCCATTTTAATGCCTTGGGAATCATGAAATTAACCCCTATATCTGTTATTACTGTATTACTATTATTTATCACTCCGATTTTAAACCTGATCTGGCCGTTGAAAAATTCATATTCACGTTTTATATCTATATCTTTTATTTTTTCTCGAGTATTCAAAGATGTCTGGGAAATACGAGAAGGGTAACTTTTCTTAATTGGAGGAACAGGTTTTTGGATAATCGTTGGAGAATATTGATATTGCTCTTTTTGATATTTTGCGGATTTCACTTTATTAATTGTTGGGACGTTAACTGCAAGACCACCACCAACCCTTGATAAAATCAATAGCATTGCATCATTATTATATTCTTTCAATTCGGGTTTATCAGTATCCAAATATACAATGGAAAATCCTTCAACTATTATTCTTCGCTTTTTAAAATAACTAGTAATATCGTTCTTAATATCTTCTAATTTTCTTTCTCTATCATCTTCTGTAACCTTATCCAAATTTGTGAGTATTACACTAATTTTTTTTGGCATATATCTTACTAAATCGTAAAATTGAAATTGGTGTTTAAAATCATAGTGCCTAATTGAATTAGGGTTTGAATTAGGGTTTGAATTTGTATTATCTCCGGAATAAATTACAAAAATACCGACAATAATAAGTACTATAAATAATAATACTGTAAAGATTGCAAAAATACCTAAAATTAATATAAATATCCAAAGAATAGGTGGAAATTTATTTTCAGTTTTTTCATCTGACTCTTTATCTAATTTCTTAACTTCATTTTTTACTTCCAACTTATTATCAATTTTATTATCTATCACATCTGCAGTTTTTATTTTAGGGAAGTTTTCACATGAAAATACTCCAACAATTTGTCTCGCAATCCGTGAGAGTGTAATGATCCCCCTTCTATCAAATGCACTGTCTCTATTCCCTCCTACTGCAATAATTTTATGGGATGATCCTCCAGATTTTTCAGGGGAGAAAACTACCCTGTTAGGGTCAAATTTCGGAAAATCATCTACTTTACCCTTATTATCGCTTTCTCCCTTATAATAGGTGCTTTCAATTTTTATTCCGCAATCATGAGTTTCTACAAAATCCACAAACATTTTCAGAATTCCTACCTTCCCAACGTTCATCGCTCCCATTAAACCGATAATTGTCATTTTAAGAACCTATATTCTGTTATTTGTGCAAAAAACTTTTATCTTGTTTATTTATGAATGTTCAAAACTTTAAAACATGACTGCAACTAAGTATCATCTCAGCCATTAATAGAATTTTTTAAACAATAATAGACAATATAAAAAGCAAGAGTAAAAAGATGGAGGCAAAAAAATTTGACGTATTATTCCCGTAAACTGCAGATCAATATTAACGCTAAGAATGCCAAAACTATTGAAGAATGTATTCGAATTTACGAAGAACGAACAAACTTGTTAAAAAAATGGAAAGAAAAGGGCATTTATCTCGACACTAATAAAAAAAATGACGAGAGTGATGTGCTTTTCTTTACAACAGATTTGATGGTGGCGAATGAAGAAGGTTTTTCTCCTGTTGAGTCAAAATCAGGAATCCAATATCACACTTATAAAATCGGTATATATTCAAAATTCCCGATAATAAAGGAACAGTTTTTAAAAACAATTCATGCTATGGGGGTTCCCCGAGGAAAAGATAGTTTTTTATCATATAAAATCCAAGAAAATCATTATTCATTACATTTTCATTCCATTCTAGGGACTTCCGCAATTAGCACTAGTTCAATTAACAAATATATGAAAAATAGTAACTTTCAAGGGATTATTCATTTTTATCATATAAAGTTTGATATGAATCGAGAATTTAGACAAATTCTTAAATTCATAAAATGGGATTCTAGATATCCAGTTCCGATTTTATTTGTTGGGTATGACTCAATTCTCCCACCAAATCCTGAAGATCTCGATAAAAATATTCCAATAATTAAAGAAACCACTAAAATTTCTGGTTCTTGTTATATTTCCATAGATGAACCGAATTCAATGTTTCAGATAATAGATAAGTTGATTGAACTGATTCACTAGTCATAAATAATCTTCATTTTATTTTTCTCAATTGTAAATTTAAGATCTCTCGTGCTTCATTTGGAGTTGCTATAGGTCTTCCTAATTCCTTGGCAATTCTTACAGCTTTTTGAACCAATTCACCATTAGATTTTGCTAAAACTCCTTTTTCTAAATACAAATTATCTTCAAAACCTACTCGAACATGACCACCCAGAATAATAGAAACTGCAGCCATGCTCATTTGATATCGCCCCATTCCACTCACAGTGAAAGTGCTTCCCTGAGGTAAACTATTCACCATAAAAGTTAGATCTCGGGGAGTCGCGCTAATGCCTCCATTAACACCCATAACAATGTTAAAATGCATCGGAGATAAAATATTGCCTTTTTTATTCTGACGAATCGCCGTATCGATCATTCCTTTATCAAAAACTTCACATTCCGGTTTAATCCCGCGCTTTTTCATCTTCTGTGCAAATTCAATAATTGTATTCTCCGTGTTGACAAATACTTCATCACCACCAAAATTGCAGGTGCCGCAATCTAATGTCGCCATCTCGGGATTTAATTCTATAGGCTGTAATCTTTCTTCATTACTCATCCCAACCGCTCCACCCGTAGAAGGTTGAATAATAATATTTGGACATCGTTTCCTAATTGCTTCAATACATACTTTAAAACGCTCTTTACTTTGAGTTGGAGTCCCATCATCTTCACGAACATGAAGGTGGATAATACTTGCTCCCGCTTTATATGCACTTTCAGCTTCCCGTGCAATCTCCTCTACTGTATATGGAACATTAGGATTTTGATTCTTGGTAACTTCTGCTCCGGAAATTGCAGCAGTGATAATTAGTTTCTCCATTTGAATCATTTTTTTCGCTGTTTTTCTTTAGGAACAACACATGTTCCTGTTGCTTTACAAACGATTATTGGTTCTCCTAAAAAATCACATGCAGAATCATTGATTTCCGGTCGGGGAACAATAACTTTTCTTGCTTCGAAAACAATTTCCCGTGAAGTATTACCGACTTTAACAATTTCTCCTTCTGCCTCGATGTAATCTCCTGCATAGACCGGGGCTAAAAACTCAACATTACTATAAGCGCGAAATAATCCTTCATCTCCATCATGTTTGATGAGCAATTCCGTTGCAACATCCCCAAACAATTCCAACATCTTAGCACCATCAACAAGATTACCCCCATAATGGGCGTCATGCATACTCATCCTTATTCTGATTAATGATTTCATGATTTTCGACTCAAATTATAATATTGTCTGTAAATAAAAAATTTTACTGAACAAGATAATTAATATAAATATACAAATTTTAAAATAGCAGAAATGGTAAAAAAAACGAAAATTTAACCCAATTTTTAAAAAAAAAACGCGGTGGGAGGGACTTGAACCCTCGCGCACAGATGTGCACTGGATTAGCAGTCCAGCATCGTAACCACTTGATTACCACCGCTTTGAAATTTTTTTAAAATTCCAGATTAAAAAAACTTTCATTTCAAAAAAAATTAATGGTACTTTCTAAAAGCGAATAGATCTCTTTAATGGACAAAATTTTTCTCAAATTAATTCCCCATACTTTCCGAGCTTTATTCAATTTCTTCTGATAGTGTTTAGCGTAAAAAAATTTAAGTTTTTTACTGGTAATTTGTTTAAAATCTTTAAAATACCGAATAAAATCAACAATTGCAGATTTAACTCTTTCTAATTCTAAATAGGTCTGAATTTGCCCCCAATAATTAATAAAAAGGGGTGAATTTTTTTTGCAATCTAAGTAGCATTCTAAAAACATTATTTCTTGATATGGTTGGTATCGCATTTTATGAAAATGAACCGCAATATCATAAGCAGGGTCTGTAATTAACACTAATTCCCAATCCAGAAAAACTAAACCCTTCTCTTTAGTGATAATTATATTTTTTCTATGAACATCGCAATGAGACAACTTAAATGAGCGTTCTGTTAGTTTGTTAATATTATCTTTAGTTGATGAAAAAGGATCATTTGGTATTCGCAGTTTTTCAAAGCAAAAAGAGAATTCCTTTTTATAAAAGTTATAAATTTCTTCTACTTGAGATATCATAGTTTCAAAAAAAAGCGATGTATTTGGAGAATTTGCAAATATTTTTGAATATTTAACAAATAGTTCAGTTTTAAACCCATGTAATTGTTTAATTTGATCTACAATCTTGGGAACAATCCAATCTGGAAAGACATTACTTGCTGGATAAACCTTATTAAATAATTCTCCCCCAATATAGCTATGAATATAAAACGATTTATTTTTTGCTTCAAAAACTAAACGTGGTGCATCAAATGAGACAGTTTCAAGAAATTTAAGCACCTTTGATTCTGGAATCAGTTTTAAATCCATATTATCTACATTTTTTAAAGGAACTCGTAAAATATATTTCTCATTTTGAAAATTAATAACATAATTATGATTATAATATCCATTGAGAACTTCAATTCCAAGATTATTTCTGTTTAGATAGAAATCAGTCCAGTTTTTTAATGCCAATCAAATTAACCCCTTAATTCTTCAAATAATTGAAACTTTTTTATTTTTTTAAAGTTCAACAATAGCACGTCCGAACAGATCTATTTAAAAACAAAATCTAATGACTAATGTTGACTCTACAATTTTTGAAAATGAGAGTATTTAAAATCATAAAACAGATAGATGAACAATCTTTGGATAACTGTTCATATTTCTCTAAAGCCTGATTATAATTTTTATGACAATAGTCATATTCAGCTTGAATGAAAAGATCCTTATCAGGAAAGTTCATGGACCTTATTAATTCAATAAATTGGGTAGGTAATTTATAGTTAGGTAATACTGAAACATAACTGTAAAATGAAATTACCTCTATATGCTGAGAAGCGATAGAAATTAGAAGTTTTATGAATTTATATGCAATTGCATTAGATGGCTTTAAAAAAATACGGAAATAATACCAGTTGGCATCTAAAGTGGTTATTCTTCCATTTTTCAACCAAATCTCAAGGAGTTTTAAGAAAGCTTTTTGAAAATCGTAATAAACACTATTCTCTATATTACAAAAATGAATTAAGAGGGAACTTAATAAGTAAAAATTTAATTCAGAGAAATAATCTTTATCATGGTTTGGAGGTTTCTCTATTCGATACAATATTTGGGTCACACAATCTTCAAATCGTTCTGTGTTTCTATATATTTTTATTAATTCATCTATTAATTCATTCTTATTATTTATCTTGAGATAATCCATAGAAAATCACCAATTTTTTTAATCCTATTAGAAAATAGATATTATAAGATAAAAAAACGAACTATTAAAAAATTATATTTTGGTGGAATAATCTTAGATGAATAATCGTCCCACTACGAGATCTGGATGCGAAATGGAAGTGTTGTCTACTCTTTATTCTTTGGGTTGGCAGTGCCAATCTTTAGATGATGTTTTTGAACTAAAGAAAAACTTACCAGATATTATTTTGAAAAAAAAACAAGAAGTAGATAAGTGGAAACTCAATCAATTTTCCATTATAGACGAAAAAATTTTTCAAATAAATACTAACCGGAATTTGAAGAAGAATGTTTGGACTCGTATTAAATCTAAAATCAGCCTAAAATGGATTGATCTTAAGAAATTACTTATCATAAAAAAAAAAGATAGAAAAATTAAAGCAATTAATGAATTAAATGTGGAAACCAACCAAACTTTTCAACAATTGGCATCTACTATCTCAGGAGCAATTGGTGAAATTAAAGTTATTAATGAACTCAAAAAACTACCTCAAGAATATTACGTGTATAATGACTTTAATTACGTATTTTATAAGGCATTTCATTGGAGAAAATATGATCAATGGGTAAAATCAGTTCAAATCGACCATTTAATCCTTTCCCCATACGGAATATTTATTATTGAAACAAAAAATTATCGTCAAAGAACTTTTGATGATAAAATGAAATCCAAGTATAGCCCGATTGTTCAAATAGAAAGGGCTTCCACAGCTATCTGGTATATCATAAAGAAGAAATCGAACATAAATATTATAAAAATACGAAAAATAATTGCCCTAACCCATGATCTGATTACAAAACCATATCAATATGTTTCTATAGTTCCTGTGAGTAAATTATCTGAGAAGATTTTATTTTTATCAGAAAAAAAAGTTTATTCTCCTGATTTACTTAATCGTATTCGAGGCTGGTTAGAGATATAAATTTTGAATATTTTACAGAAAAAAATAAGTGAAAAAAAAGAAGAAATGCATTATAATTCAAATTTCAAAAAAATTTATTTGTATTTTTTTTTTTGTTTAAAGTCAATAATTATCTCGCTAATTTTATCAAAACCAGTTTTATCTAGGGCAGAAATCGACACATTCGGAATCTCGGGATAAATTTCACGAATTTTTTCAACTCTTTTTTGAAGGAGGTCCTCTGATAATTTATCAATTTTATTTAGGACTAGCAAACGATGTATTTCCATGACATTTATTTGAGCCATTATGGTGAAAGTAGTTTTAATTTTTTCCAAAATCGTCACGAAATTCGGTTCTGATATGTCTATGATTAATAGAAGTAAATCTGAAAACTGGAGTTCTTCCAGTGTGGATAGGAAAGCATTAATTAAAGCAGGTGACATATCCATAATGAAACCTACCGAATCTGTTATGATTACTTCTTGCCCATCCCATAATCCATTTTCTTTAAAAGAAGGAAAAACAACCTTTCGTGAAACTGGGGTAATCGTGGTGAATTCTTGCTGGGCTGTTTCAAAACGTGAATTTGCCAATTGGTTTAGAATGGTGGATTTTCCAGCGTTTGTATACCCAATAAGTCCAACATTAAAAAATTTAGATCTTCCTTTCCTACGTAGGTTTCTTCTCTTAGATATTACCTTGAGCTCATCCCGAATTTTCTTTTTTCGCCCTCGATAAGCTTGCATTTTGGGTTCCCACCCCTTACGACCTTTTCCTTTGAAATCTCTCCCTTGTTTTTCTTCTAAATGTTGACCAAGTTCTTTTTTGATTATATTTGTTTCAAGATTTAAGCGCGCAAGTTCAATTTGTAATTTACTTTCGTGAGTTTGAGCGTGTCGTTCAAAGATTTCTAGAACCAGTTCATCACGATCAATTACTTTTAAATCCCAAATTTTTGTTAAATTCAAACGGTGCATGTTTCCCAGACGATTATTAAAAATGATGGTTATATCTTTTCGATTTTGAACAGTTTCGAGAAAATCAAATTCAATATTATCTTCTTTGTTTTCATATTCTTCAAAAGGATTGCCATTTTCATCGAATTCTTCTGATTCTAAGAGTTCTTCAACATGCTGATGATGATGATTCTCGAAGAAATTATCTATTCCAACACTAATTAATTCGACTTTACCTTTTCCTAGGAAAAATTTAGGATTAATATGTTCCAATGTTTGAATGATAATATTATAAATGCTATATCCCGCAGTTTTCACAAGACCCTTCATTTCATTTATATCATAAGGAATTAAAGAGGGGCAATTCACCTGGATGATTATTGCTGTTTTTAGTGAACTATTGATCATATTCAGGTTTCTTGCCTCTTTTACGGAAATATACCATTGAATCTATAGAATCTTGGGTCTTTGGTGTGTAATCTGAAAAATCCTCTTCTTCTTGACGATCTTCTGTTTCTACAAGAGTAATATTATATTTTTTTTCAATTCGTCTTGCCAGTTTAATATTTAGTTGCGTTGATCCCTTTTCTATTCTATTATAGTAGTTTTCTTTGATAAAAAGAGAGTTTGCAAATTCTTTAGCAGATAAGCCATGGGTATTTCTACATTGGACAAGTAAATCAGAATAATTTTCAGTAATTTTAAGATTAGAAATATTATCCCGTTTTTTATATGAGTTTGGTCTGGAAGGAGGCTTATAGGTCTTTTGAGCAGGTTTAGATTTTTTTGGAGAATAGATCTTTCGAAATTTGCTAACATTTCTTGTTGGTGTTCTGGAAGATCTATCATAATCTGGTTCTTCTCCTACATCTCTACAATCGTTACAAACTTCCATTACTACTCCTTCAATTTTTCTACGGAATAATGAATGGGCTTCTCGTCCGCAAACTTCACACTCTTTTAACACTGGCATAGTAATCCCACTTATCAAGAATTAAAAAGAATAAAAAAGTATTCTTTTCAAATTTAAAATATATTTTTTCCCAAAAAAATTCTGTTATTTGTAAAAAAAATCCCACTTTCATTTAAAGAATGTTTTTATCCACCAGCTATTCGAGGTAAAATCAAAATTTCATCATTTTTTTCCACAAAATCTGTGGGTTCTACTTTTTTGCCGTTGATTAAGACGACAAAATATTTTGTTTCAAGGTTTAATTTTTTAAGGATATCGTAAACTTTCTGTGGATTTTTAACACGATAAGTTGTCATGGATGATACTTCTCCAACTTTTTCGATTTTTTCTATATTCTGCATAATATATCTCCCTCCAAGTTTTTTATTTCCGATAGAATAATCTTAAAACAATGATAAAAAGGTAACTAATTTTTTACTAATTTGTAAAATAAGGTGTTAATAATTAAACAAAATTTATTTCTTCTTTTTTTTGAATCGCTTCTTAATATCTTTTTCTAAACCAGTTTGAGAATATTCACTTAAAATTTGATTCAATAAACCAAATCCATCAAAATCATAGGTTTTAGCTAAAGAAAGATCGTTTTTAAAGAGCTCATCAATAATATTCAATACGTCAATTGGAATATTTAAGTTTATATCCATAGAAAAAGAATCTTCAGTTTGTAATGATTCTGAAATCATATCTACTTGTGGAGAGAATCCAGAGAAATCTGGAATAATCCCTTTTTTCATTCCTTTTAGATGATCGGGGGATTCTGAATTTAATTCATCTAAATAAATACTGAATAGCTCTGTTATTTCGGATAAAATTGCATGAGAGGTAGTTGGATCTATCCCTGTTGATATCAATAATACATCAACCTGACCAATATGTTCAAAATCGACAGTTTCAAAGTCTAACAACGAATTCCCAAGATTAATAGATTTTATTTCCCCTCCATACATGGAGTTAGAAAATGATTTTAGCGCAGAGAAAAAGGAGAGTAATAAGCTTTCATCTATGTTCTTATTGCTGTAATCTTTAGAATAAATAGGAATTCCATATTTATCTGCAATAAGCACTGCATCTATATCTCCCAATTATATTCTCCTCTGAAAAATATAGGGAAACATAATGTTAAAATTTTATTAAAAAATCGTTTTTACATCTAAAATAAACCTATCAATATGATGTCTGTTAATATGCGGCATTATAACTGTTCGTAATAAATCCCATTGCTTAAATACCCCTAATGCCCACCCTTTTTGTCGAAGTCGCGAATTGAATTTTTCTAAGGACATATTTGCTTGTGAAGTCATCTGTATACCTAAAACGTTCATGGTTGGTTCAGTTGCAATTTTCAATTCAGGAATTTCCTCAATTTGATCTCTGAGGTAATATGTGTTTTCTAAACAGTGCCTCACATTTTCAATAAATCCCTGTTTTCCCATAAATTGCATTAATGCCCAAAATGAAATTGCAGATGCTCCTGGACGAGTTCCGAGAATATTGTAAGATTTAAATGCTCCTCCTGCTAGATAAGGTATTTCAAATTTAAAAGAATTTACATTAGAATTATTAACGAGCAGAGATCCACTTGGATTGACAGACATACCCATTTTATGAGGGTCTACGGTATAGCTACAGATTTCGGGGATTTTAAAATTATATGAAGAAAATTTATATCCCAATTCTTCCATGAATGGAACTACCAATCCACCAAAAGCGCCATCTACATGAAAATATTTATTATATTTACTTGCGAGCCTACCTATTTTTTCGATTGGATCTATCAAACCAAGTGCACTTGTTCCTAGTATTCCTACTAATGCAATTGTGTTGCTATCAATCAAAGATTCATAATGATTTAAATCCAAATGAAAATTTGGTAATAATTTAGCGCGCTTTACTTTTAATCCCATTA
>JAUWOE010000203.1 GCA_030612265.1 Promethearchaeum sp. | reverse complement strand
TAAATCTTGACTTTACAAGTTAGAAGTAACTTAAAACTTTTTCCTCAAATTAAGTAATCAAAAAGTCCACTGATGACAGAATCGAATCAAAATTAGGGGAAAAGTTTTTCACAATCTCAGATTAAATGTTTGAAATCGAGATATTTGCCTATTTTTTTAGCTAAACCATTCATTCGGTCAATTTTTTTGATAGGTTTTGAATTTGGAGAAGGATGAATTAGGGTCACATGAACCGCCCGTAATGTTTCAAGGATTTCTTCAAAACTCGCAGGACATCCCTTTCGTACCAACTTTAGGCGAAGAAGAGATAAGAGAAGATAGGATAAATAACAAACAAAAACATGCGCGGGGATACACGTGCTTGCATGATGGAACATCGGGCGCACAGAAATTGAAGATGTGCACTTCATGTGACGGAAGGCATGCTCGACGATATATTGTTGGCGATACCCCCAGATCACCGCCCCCGGTTCCCAATTCTCTTGATTTGTGAAAATGATTGAACGCCCTAATGTTTCTTCATGAGTTAATTGGGCTTGTTTATCGATTTCAAGAAAAATCTCAATCCGTCCATCAGTATTAATATCAACCTCCTCGGGACCCTCTACCTTTACAGTGATGACGTCTTTAAAAGGGACACGTCCGATCATCGCCCGTACTTTCGTTTCAACTTCGGAGCGCTTCAACCATTTTTGCCCTTGTCCTTTTATCTTTACGATTTTCTTTGGATCGAGACGATCGGCGAAAAATTCCTTAATCTCGGCTTGTTTTTTGGTCATTTTAGTGCGAAATTCACAGATCTTCTTTTTCTGCTTGGCAGGATCAAGGGTCACATAGACGATTCGCTGTTTTCCGTATACCTTTATGGAGGTTTGGTAATATTTGATTGCTTTTCCCGTTACAGGGATTGTATAATCGGTAAATTCTGTGATTGATGTGTGTAGTAAGGATTTATGGGTCGATGGACGTCGCGATGCGATAAACTTCAATTGTCCTTCTTCAATATATTTCATGCCCTCTTTGGAGAGGTTGCCGTTATCAAACACCATCGTGATCTCCTTAGGATCTAGATTTAAAACTTCAAGAAATCGAACTACCCGCGCTGGGACACTCTCCCCTTTTTCGTCTCCTTCTCGTTTTGGCATTTCTTTGAAAATTCCTGCATCTTGGCAGTTTCCGGGATAGGTATAATGAAAGAGAGGCACACCTGAGTCCCGGTCACAAATCAACCAGAATGCGACTTGACGTTTATCATTGCGTTTTTCTTTGCTGTTTCCGAAGCGAAGAAACTCTGATCCCTTTCCTTCACGCCAGCCCCGCCCGCCCTTGGAAAATGTAAAAAAATTGGTCGGGTCGTAGAGTAATCCCTCGAGTGAAAGGGAATAATCCTTCACCACGTCTTTAATCACATCCAACTGAATTGTCTCGATTTTTTCCTCCGAGAGATATTGGAAATGGTTCCAGTATGTCTGGGCGTTCAGCAAGTTGGAATCAATGTTGTATTGTGATCCCAACCAATCACCAGCAAACCATTGGGATAATTTTGATTTGGAACATGGAGCCACACATCGATTAATTGCGGCGATTGTTAAATAATCTCCCAGAGTCAAGTTCTGATTGCGTGACTTTCCAGCAACGTCATTGATTTTGTCGATAAGCCCGATTTCTTTCGCGATTTGCCACAAAGCCGCTGAAATTCCAAATTCAATGGTTTCAGTTTCAACCTGTTTTGCGTTTTTAGATAGAAGCCCAGAAAGGTTCATATCCTTGAGTAAATGCTCCGGACCGAGGTATTTTTGCCAAGTTCGACGGGATCGTCCGTCAATCCATGCTCTACCCTCCAAGTACAAGTGAATATACTTTCCTTTTTTTTTCTTACGGGTAAGGTAAACTTTTTCCACATATTTATATAGGGGAATAGGAATTTAAATATTTCTCCTCAATATGGATGAATAATTATTTCAAATGGTTAAATTTTATATTTTGGTAGGGGAAAAGGAAAAAGCTTCACCAAAAATTTCACCTTGGTAAATATGATTAATGTGGCAAAAGGTGAACCTCACCTTAGCTTTGGTTGACTATGACCAATGAATAACAGAAAATGTCGGAAAAAGCGAATGTGGAGATTGAAGCAAAGAGTTAAAAAATTTGATTAACTTGTAAGGTTAAGAAATGTAAATCAACTAAAAAATAAGAAGAAAAATGAATATTTAAATCTCTAAGTGGAAATTTATTAAGTAAAAATATTTTTACTAATAGACTTCCATAATTGAATTAGTAAAAATTTTTTACTGTTTTAGGAAAATGGTTTAAAAATGGTTTCACGAGCGGATTTTGATAAGTCTGAAGAGATTCAAAATGAAGATGAGATTTTTAAATCTTTAACTCATCAAATTCGACGCAATATTATCCGATCATTAGGGGAAAAAAAAGATCTAACTTTTTCGGATATTCATAAAAAGATTGGTACCATGGATAGCCCAACTCTATCGTATCATTTGAAAAGTCTTAAATATTTAATCGATCAGAGTGAAAATGAATATTATTTGACTGATGTGGGGATGGAGGCTTATAATCTTCTAAATCGGATCTCTGAATTGACTCTATATAAGAAAGGGAAAAAAAGTTTCATGATTGCTAATATAATAACAATAATCTGTTGGACCCTTATTTTATTTCTTGTGCCATTCTTGATTTCTACCGGACTTGAAAAATCTCTCCGAATAACCATTATCATTCTTATTAATGTCGTAGCACAAATCAATTTTCAATTATCATGGCAATTATGGGGAAGATCATGGAAAGCTTCTTATAAAAATCGGAGAAGAAAACGGAAATTGAAAAAACGCTAAGATAGGACCACTAAGGAATAATGTACAATTTATTCCAAATGGAACAATTATCCCTGCAAATGGTTTTCTCGCCATTTTATTCGATGGTATTTTTTTTGAAGAAATACCAATTCATAAATATTGAAATGACACCAATAACTAATAGCCCGATTGAAAGAATTCCCAAAAACAACGGGGTTTCTTGCCTAAGAGTAAATCTCCCGTTTACCGGAGATAAAGATTTTAAAATCATCAAAACATCCATATTAGGCTCAATTTCAGTCTCATAATAAGTTCCATTAAGAACAATCTCATTATCGATCGATATTTGAACTGTATCGTTGGCATTCATAATTATATGAAGTCTCGTATTTGTAAAGAAAGGAAATTGTTGAGTATAATTGTTATAATTATCTAAATAGAATTGTTCTCCGCCTCCATAAATTGGAACAAGCGATGGATACATTAAGTAGGAATATCCAGTCGAAATTGAGCCTATAAAAATCAAGCAAAATGAAACACCCCAAAAAAAAATTGGTGGATTTTTTTTTTTATTTTTGTTTGTTTTGTTCAATGCCATCTTCTTAATCATCTAATCATCTAATCATCTAATAAAATATAGAATATAAAAAAATTGGCAATGTTTGTATTCTTACATCTTATAAAATGAATTAGCAGCGTTATCGGACTGTTTTTGTTGATGGTGTTAATAGCGAGCTTTATCAGGTGGAATTACATACACCATAACAATAAAATACTGTAAATTTTTATTAGATGAGAATATTCCTCAATCTGTTATTATTAAAAAGTGCTAGCATTGCTAGCAAAATTTAAGTTTCAGAATTTCCATTAATTATTTGAGACTTACGATGAATCAAGTAAATTTCCGGTTAAAAGAGGATGAAAAAAATCTCTTGAAAATTATTGCAGGGTTACAAGGAATCCCCATATCACAGCTTGCCAAACAAATAGTTCTAAAAGAAATTGAGCCAAAAAGAATTGATATTGCCTTTAGATTGCTAAAAGAAGGGAAGTGTGGGCGAAAACGCGCGTGGAAACTTTCTGGTCTTTCTTATCATGAATTTATGAATGAGTGGAGCCTTAGAAATGCTGAAGAACTTATTCCCGATGAGATTTATGAAAAATCTTTAGAGGTTGCACTTTCTCTCGATCTAGAATCATTCAAGAAAAAAAATATAGAATAAAATTAAATTAGATATTGGAGCGAAAAATAATGAGATTTCTAACTGATACATGTTTTTGGCTTCATTCATTTGAGCTTTTCACCAATAATATCATTGACATTCGACCATTTTTTGATTATTATCAATGGGGAATTACATCAGAAATAAAAGTGGAATTCCTTAATTACGAAAATAAGGATTTCCTCAATTATAATAAAATTAAAATTTTCCCAATCTCGAATAATGAAATAATAGAACTCCAAAGGAAATATCCTACAATTTCACATTTTGACATAGCAGATCAGTCACTAATTGTCGTTGCTTTAAAAGAACCGAGTGTTATTCTTACTGATAATGGAGGGCTTATTATGGAAAGTCAAGTACTTAATATTAAAGCACTTTTTCTTTCTCAATTTCTTCTCAGCTTAGTAAAAGAAGGAGTTATTCCTAAAAACATTTATTATAAATGCTTGCGGTATTGGGAAAAAACAGAATCATATCCAAAGAATCAATTAAAAATATGGAAAAGCAAACTTCAAATTATCTAAAATGAGGCATAATTATTATATAAATAATAATTATATAAATAATAATTATATAGATAATAATTACAAATCTTTTTTTACCCTAATTTCATTATTATAATATGGAATATCCCTTTTATGGAAGAAAAAAAGAGCTGGAAATAGGTGCCACATGTCTATCTAATAATCGACTCAATCTAATTATCATTCTTGGTAAACGGGGTGTCGGTAAAACATATCTTGTAGAAGAATGGGTCAAAAATAAAAAAAGCATATATAATTTAGCCGAAAAAATATCTTATGATGGAAATCTAAAATTATTTCAGGATAGTTGTAGCGATATTTTACCTGAGTTAGAGGATACAAATTATAATTATAGAGATTTAATTAATTTTGTTAAGGATGATGTTGATATTATCATATTTGATGAATATCCTTATATGATTGCCGAAAATGATGAACTTAATTCTATTTTAAAATCTTTTTTTGATCGAAATAAACGTAAATCGAAATTAACAATTATTTTATTAGGTTCATCAATTTCAATAATGAAAGAAATTGGTATGGAAAAAAATCCTCTGTATGGAAGGATCACAGAAATCGTAGAAGTCTTTCCGATGAAATTCTGGGAGCTTCAATATTTCTTTTCAAATTGTTCATTTAAGGAATTAATGGAAATTTATGGATTTTCTGGAGGTATGCCAAGGCATCTTGATAATATAAGCAGATATCCTAATTTCTGGGCTTATTTAGAGGAAGAATTGTATAAAATTTCAAATATAAAAAACGAAGTGGATGCAATTTTGAATGCTAATTTTACCCAAAGAGGCAAATACAGAGAAATTATCAGGGCAATTGGAATGGGTAAACGAACCGTAACAAAAATTGCAAACTTTTGTCAAATGAAAACGTCAAGCTTATCGAATTATTTAAATAAATTATGTGATTCTGAATTAATTGAAAAAAGATATCCAATTACTGATGAAGTAAGAACATCTGATACATTACATGCCCCGAATTTAAAAAATGGTAAATATTTTTTGAAAGAGCAATTTTTAATCTTTTATTATCATTTTATTGATGCTCATCGCAGTAAATTTTTCAGAAAAAAATTAACCACCGATTTCATTAAGAGCGGATATTCCCATTATTTAGGCACGGTTTTTGAAAAAGTATCCCAAGAATTAATTGAAGATCTCATTGAAATAGATAATCTGGGATATTGGTGGGGTAAAATAAGTGGAATTGAACGCGAAATTGATATCTATGGTTTTAATGATAATGATGATTTTGCGATAATTGGAGAATGTAAATGGAGTGATAATGTAAATCCTAATACTATAATGGTCAAGTTGATTGAATTAGAAGATAATATCACTTTTAGGGGGAAAAAAATTAAAAAAAAATACTCCTATTATATATTTGCTCTATCTTTTGAAAAAAAAATTTCCCAATTTAGGAATGAAGCTAATGAAACACGAAATGTAAATTGTTATGACCTGAATGATTTGACAGAATTACTTAAATCAAAACTAAAAAATGAATAGGAACAATTTTGAATATTGAAATCGTTAGGATTTGATATATTTCTTCTAAATTTGATAAATCATTCCCAATTTGATTTCCACCTTCCTTAAGCTTCTTCTTTTATCTCCAATAATCATAATTCTTCTATTCATTTCAATGTCAATAAAAATAAAAATTAAAATTAAAAATAAAAATAAAAATAAAAATACATACATCATTATCTATGTAATTCAATTTAAAGTCTTTCTTTCACCCCTTTTAAGGTTGTTTATTTACCTCTTTTTAGCCAAATTACTCTAAACAACCAATTTAAAGCGGATATCGTTTATTGCATAACCATGCTAAAGATTCATTCAATTCTAAGGCTTTATTCCATACAATTAACTCCACACAATTCGCGGTTTTATGTGGTGATAAATTCAACAGGGAGGTTGCTTTTGAAAAACAACTTTGTTTTTAGGGCCGTGTCAAAATTAATTCATCATCTCTTTGATAGGAAAGAGTAGTAAAGATTTAATCATTTGGATGGGATGAATCAACTAAATTGTTGAAAGATTTCAATCCAATCATCTGGAAACTGCGTAAAAAATGAATTACATAGTTAATAATACATATATAATTATAATTTTTGATTAAATTATTTGTATGTCAAACATATGGAATGATTAGTTGATTGTTTTTCTCTAATCAAAATTGAAATGTCTTTACACGCAATCTTTTCAATGTTGTATTCGATTTATCTTTCAGATTTTTCTCTGTGGTATAAAAGGTGATATTTTTATTCAAACAAAAGGCAATTGCTAGCGAATCATTGTAGGACAACATATTTCTATTCTGACATTTGATTTTTCCCGCGGAATAAATCAAATTTTCGGAAATCTGCTCAATTTTTATAGGATATTTTGTTAAAAATGATTTAATTGTGAATTCAGCATAATCTGATCCTCTGACTT
>JAUWOE010000256.1 GCA_030612265.1 Promethearchaeum sp. | reverse complement strand
CATAGGAATAAGATAGTCTTTTTCATTAATTTTAAAATTCGTTGCAATACTTAGAGGCAATGAAAAACTCCCGATTACGTTCTCACTAATAAGATCCAATTGATCAGAGCTGAAATATCCAAAGTTTTCTAAAATTTGTTTTTCTTCATTATTAAGGTTGGCCAATTTAGAGATAATCGCTTGTCTCTCAGAGACTGATAATTTATAAAAACCTGAAATTTTAGAAAGATCTTTTTTCATTTTAAGTCAACTTCAAATTAATAAGATCGTCAATTAAAAATTTAGCTTCTGGGGATGTTTTTTTTAATAATTTACTAGGACCACCAATTTTCCCCACATTAATATTAAAATTATCATTTAAATTGATTAAATTTTCGATAATAGCTTTAGTAAATTTGGTTCTAGTTAATAGAACAACTGAAGGTCCAGTATCTATTGAAAAATATACAGGAATTCCTTGTTTTCTTAAATCTCTTGTTAAATGCATTATTGATATGGTTTCTGGTGTCCACAAAATAAGGTTTTTGTCTGGAGATCCAGTCATAGTTATTGCATGCAATTGTAATGTATCAAATTCTGTCATTTCACCCATTATTTCAAAATTTTCATCGATTAAAGCATTATAAAATTTGATAATTTGATTTTTTCTGGATTTCATCCATGAATTATAAAATGGACTGAGAAGTGCAATTTCATGGGCTTTATCAGTCTGAATCTTTGATTGTAATGAGATTGTAATCAAATCGATATCATCAATGAAAGATTGAATTTCTTTAGTATCAAGACGTATCCCAAAACTCTCTGTTGGTTCTATATTAGGGTGACTTATCCACAACCCAATTCCTCCCACACAACTACGAATAGCAGAACCTGCTAAGTAACGTGAAAAAAGCCCCCTTAAATTTAGATTACTGGTATAATTAAATTCATTATTATAAATAATTGAAATACACGCATGGGCAATAGCAGCTCCAGCTGAAGCTGATGTTCCAATGCCCTTTCCTAAAACTGTTTTATTGTTCTTCTTTATAATGTTGCGCGATATTATCGCAGCTTTTGTGCCAATTTTGGAATATTTTCTAATAAAGTCTAATTGATGGGATACTCGAAGATATCTTTGATCTTTTGAATCAATTTCACTCCCATTTAGCATGAAACTATCTTTTTGATATTTTTTAGAGAATTTAACATATGTAACGGTGTAAAAAGCGTCGTTATTAAGAGAAATGCTTGGAAAATTTGCTGTCCGATGTTCTTTATTTGCTAATCCGTGATATTTTAACAATCCCTGTATAGGATAGGCAAGAGAGAAAGCTTCCCCTTCTTCTTTTATTGCTTTTAAGTCCTTAGGTAAACTGGGTATTAAAATTCCTTTCTTTTTGAGAAATTTGGAAATTTCTTCAGCATCTTTCTTTAATAACTCATTTAGCATATTGATCAGCTAAAAAATCATAAATCTGTTTGAGAAATCGATGCCATCTCATCTATTTTAGAATAAATCTTATCATCTACTAAACCAAAGTAGGGGGATGTTGAGACAGAACGATATATAGGCATCCAATTAAGCAATCCTTTTGGGGTATTAGGGGGATCTAATTTTTGAGATTTCCACCTTCTTAATTCAAATTCCATGGTAGACCCAATACTAGGAGCATCAGTTATTAAAATATAACCGTCCATTAATGGAGAAATATCATTATTAAAAGGTTTTATTTCAGTCAATGTCCCAGTTAATGGAAATTCAACAGAATTAGATCCAGAATGCCCTTTTGGGCAATAATTTAACCCAGAATATTGAGATAGGTTGCATCCTTCATCACAATAATTCAAAATGAACGCACAATGTTTATCAGTTGTAATAATTTTTCCCCATTGTAAATTTGAAGATATTTTATTTTCATGAAGTTTTTCGTATTCTTGAACTGTAATTTGAATTTTATTGTTTAAATATTCTTTTATATTTAAAGGATTATTAAGAACCGATTTGAAATTTGGTTGAATTTTTAATAAACCAGAAATACAAGTAGATCCTGATCCGTAGGAACCAAAATATATTGTATCATTTACCTGAGCATAATTTTCAACAAGATACATAAATTCTGCCCAAATCGCAGCAGAATACATATTTCCAAGCAAAGCAGGAACTTGTAATGGAGGAAGAGAAGTATTTTTAATTTTTCTAACAATCCAATTTTCTATTTCTTCTCTTTTCTCTTCTGAAAAATGCTTGGAATCCAATTTTTCCATTATATCTTTTGATAGTAGGAAATCCTTGTCCAATTCATTGAAATATGGAATTTCCTTGAATTCAATTTTCTCTTTTTGGGTTTGAGTGATTAAATCTTCGATCTTATCAATCCATCTTTCAGCAATTAATCTTTGCATTATTTTTAATGGCAATTTAGCATATGGTGCATGAAAAAGATAATAATGGGCTGAAATATCTCCAGTTTTGGATATTAGATTATCGTAAGCTTCTAGTTGAAAATTTTCGTAAGCTTTTACTGAAAAACGAGAAAAAACTTGTGCTGTTTTCTCTCCTGCAGGACGGAAAAAATCATTAATATTAGCTGAGACTTTACCAAACGTGTTTGAAAAAACTGCAATTCTTGGATTCCTTGATATAATTAATGCAACAGCTCCTGCACCTTGAGTAGGTTCTCCAGGACTAAATAAATCATAAATACTAATATCAACAGCAATTACAAGCGCTTTATTTATTATACCTGCTTCAATCATTGCAAATGCATTCAAAATTGCCATACTGGCTGCCGCACAAGCATTACTGACATCTTGCGTGAAGCAATTCTTAGAAACACCGAGTAAGTCTTTATAAATGTTTGAAATTGATTTTACTGCATATGGATAGCTCTCACTCCCTACGAAGACACCATCGATTTCCTTTGAGTCTATTTTTCCCCGTAGGATTGCATTATATCCTGCTTTAACCCCAAGAGATATGGAATCTTCACCCGCATTTGTGTTAGGAATTCGCATCTCGTTTGTCATTAACCCATATTTGTATTTATTTGGGTCAATATTGCGAGCATTTGCCAATTCTTTCAGACTAAGGAATAGATGTGGACTATAAAATCCTATCGAATCGATACCTATATTTGAAGAAAATAGATCATTCCGCTCCATTGCTAGTACTATTTATAAATTAATCAATGCCTTTATTTTTTAGTACAAAAATAGAAAAAAATTAATAAAAAATTTCAATATTGGTCCATTAGTTAAAATTTTGAACTTGGGTTCATTATTTTCTAATAAGAATCTAATGTGAATGTAAAATGAGCGAAAAAATTCCAGTAGTAGATGTGAACATCGGAGAAAAAGAGATTGAAGAAGTTATAAAAGTAGTAAGAAGTAAATTTCTCATAGAGGGTAAAAACACACGCGAATTTGAATCAAAATTTGCGAAATTTACTGGATCTAAACACGCAGTAACAGTCGTAAATGGCACATCTGCTCTACATTTAGCGTTAACGGCTCTCGAGATAGGTCCAGGCGATGAAGTAATTACAACCCCTTTTACATTTATTGCTTCCAGTAATGCCATAACTTTCAATGGGGCAATACCAATTTTTGTTGATGTTGATAGAAATACTTATAATATTGATCCCCAGAAAATTAGAGAAGCAATTACTGATAAAACCAAAGCAATTATGCCAGTTCACATTTTTGGAAATCCTTCTAATATGAAGGAAATAATGGAAATTGCAAATGAACATGATCTTTATGTTATTGAAGATTGCGCTCAAGCTCATGATGCACGGATATCAGGAAAACATTTAGGGACATTTGGGACTCTTGGAGTATTTTCTTTTTATGGGACTAAGAATTTAATCGGTGGTGAGGGAGGTGCCATTATATCTAATGATGATGAATTAGATGGAAAATTAAAAAGCCTTAAGAATCATGGGAGAAATCCAAAAGGTGGTTATAATCATTATCAGATCGGATATAATTATCGAATTACAGATATAGTTGCTGCAATTATGAATGTTCAAATGGATCGTGCTCATGAAATTTTAGATCGCCGTCATAGAAATGGTAATTTATATAGAAAACTTCTTGATAACCAAGAAGGATTAATCATTCAAAAAATTTTGCCGAATCATAGCTCCTCTGATTATATTTTCGCTCCTCTAATTATAAAGAAAGATATTACTCCTCAAATGATTATATCATATCTTAAAAAGAAAAATATTGTCTCTCGAACTATTTATTCAATTTTATCTTATCAGCAACCATGCTATATTAATATTTCAGATTGGATTTTTGCAAAAGTTGTAAATTATCCTGATTATTCTAAAGTTTCGTGCCCAAATGCAGAATATATCGCAACTCACCATTTCGAATTACCGATGGTTTCAACCTTATCTGATGAGAATATCTATTATATCGTAGATTCCTTAAAATTCTTTTTAGATAGCGAAAGCATTTAGGTTTCAAAATTATATTTAAATTTGATGGCACGTATCGAAGTTTATGTTATCGTTAAAGAAGAAGGAGTAATGCTTCACAAGTTCGATTTCCTTGGGGATGGTGAAGAAACTAAAGATCAACTTGTTAGTGGTTTCTTAACAGCACTAAACTCATTTGCTAAAGAAATTGGCTTTCCTAAAGGAGTTGGTTTAATTCGATCAGGAAGTTTAGAAGCAAGATTTAGCCCAGGGAAACAAATTTTTACGGTTTTAATAATTGATTATTTTTTACCAATGGGTTTAATGGCAGAGCCGATACTCTCATCATTAGCAAAAGAAATTACGGAATCGTTCGAAAAGAAGTTTAAAAAACCATTAAATCAAGGAAAAAAGGGAAGATTATATAAATCAAGCGATTTTCAAGGATTTAGAGTGTATATTGATGGATTATTAGATAAATATGGTCGCGAATCACTTGAATTATATCAAAAATTAATTCTGGTTGAGTGTTTATATGATAATGTTCCAGAAAATATAATTATCCCTATAATTGGGAAAGTTTCTAAGAAACAAGATGTTCTAAGCGAATTTAAAAAAATTCCAAAGAAACATCAGAAAAGCGTTAAAAATGCAATTAATAAAATTAATCACAGGTACGCTCCACTGTGGCAAATTTTCGCAATTCCCACTCTTCTTTTCTAATTTAGGATCCGGGCAAATTTTCAACTTTTTTCTATACCGGTAGTTTTTCAATTTTAATTTTTATGATTGTTTGGAAAAATTTTTCACTAAAAGTATCCCCGAAATCTGTTGAACCTATGGCTAAGAGAAGGCACCTATTTATCGAATTTCTAAGTTTTAATAAAAATTTAAAAAGAAATAATATCAATTATCCCTAGAGGTCGAGATATGAAAATTGTTGTTCTAGGAGCAGGATATGTAGGA
>JAUWOE010000045.1 GCA_030612265.1 Promethearchaeum sp. | reverse complement strand
TTGAATCTCCAAAATTTAAATTGCTTAGGGTTAAAGAGTTTAACCTAAACTTTCATTCAGAATGTAGATTCAACCGAAAATAAAAAGGGATAAAAAAATGGTAATATGTTCATGTTCATCTAAAAAAATACAGCAGGTCTTGGCTCTCTCTCATCAAGAGATGATTCAGTAATAACCAATTTCTTTGATTTAAATGTTTTACCATCAGTTGTTTTTACATATTGTCTGCATTTCAATGGCATTTCAATATTTTTTTCTTGAATCTTATTTTTAAAAGCATCAATATCGAAACTTTCATTTTTTGTGTCATTGGGAAGTAATATACGTGTTAAATCAGATCTTAAAACAATTTTTTTATTCCTTCTAAAGATTAATCCAATCTCTTCAATAGTTTGAGAGATTGTGCCTTGATTAATAAATTCTAATTTGTAATATCTACGAGAATTAACTTTGATCATTGGTCGAGGTTTTTTAAGTAAACCACCAAGAGTAAAAAGCCAATTTATCAACTTTCCAAAAATTCCCAAAAAATCTACCATATTCCCAAATTGTATTTAATTTTAAAAAAATATATTGATCCGATTTTTTAATGAAAAATCTCATTCACACTAAAAATCTCATAATTCAACCGATAATTTCTCGCTTTCTTAATCAACCTTTGCTCGAATTTAGCAATTCTTTTTATTATAATCAACTGAATCTCCATAATATATAAAATGTGAATGGAGTTTTAATAATAACTCGATAAATTAAGGAATTTACCCTAAACTTTCATTCAGATAAAATATTTAAACAAAAAGAGTGATTCAGTATATATATGATTTAATAGGAAGTAATTATTTGTTGAATGGAGAATCTTGTTTCAAATCAATTCTGAATCAGTTTTGAATGATTTAACCGAAGTAGTCAAATTGATTTCTTCAGTTAGTTTTTAATTAATGTTAAAAAATTATGGATAATAATACTAATTTAATTGAAATTCAAATTTATATGGATTGAAGAATTAAATGGATATTACAAAGGAGACCAAAATTTCAATGTTGGATGAATTAATAAAAGATTTAAATCAATCAATTACGGAATGTGAACCGAAATTCAAAAAAAGAATGGAAGATTTCGTAGTTAAATTTAAGGAAAAATACCCAAATGACAACAATATCAAGAAAAGAGGTAATGCTGAAGCATTAACATGGGCAATTATGGACATTCCATTATTACTATATGGATTAAATATAAATGGACTAATGATAGTCGAATTATATGGAATTTTGGAAAGATTTACAGCACGAGAAGTAATTAATAATATTCAACTTCCTTTAAAGAGTCTAAATTTTGAAAGAATTATAAAATTTCATAATCTATCAAATTATGCATTAATATTATTGGATTGGGGAGTACTGAATAAAGATGACATGAAATTCTTAGAAAATTTACGGAAATTAAGGAATGGTGTAGCCCATAAAAATCCAAAACCAATTGCGAAATTGTTAAATGCGGGAAAAATCTTTTCTTTCTTAGATATTGATAAAAAGATAGAAAAAATTGATCAATTGTTTTATATAATCTATTCTATTGATATTTTGCTTAAATTATTCAAATTTAGCTCTAAAAATAAAAATTCTTCTAATTAGAACATTTAAAATAGTGCAATCTTTTTTTTAAAAAAATCTGAGGACTTCAAATTTTTAACTTAAGAAACAGATATAAAATTGAGATGACAAAAAATAATGATCAAATTGAATTCCTACCTCTGACTCAAGATTTAAAGGGAGCTTTGCAAAAATTACAGAATTTGTTTGAATCATTTCCTTTTAACCGAAATAGTAAATATTTTACAAGTTTGATGAATTATAATTTTTATAATTCGTATAATTCTAATTTCTGGCAACATATTATTAAAGAAATGGATAGGTTAGGGTTAATTAACCTAAATTTATTTAAATCAAGAGAATTGGATTTCTTTAAAAATGAATTGAACCAAACTGCATTTAATAATAAAAAGTTGACTGAAATGTTTTTTGATGGAATTCTTACTAATTTAATAAAAATTCCGGATAATTTGGAAAATAAGAAATATCAAGAAACTCCAGCTTATCATATTTTTTCTGAATTTATATTTATCCTTTATCGAATTTTATTACCTGATGGTAAAAATTGGAAAGATTTCTTATCAGATCCCCATGAATCAGGAGCTAATTTTTACTATTTTTTTAGATTTCAAATAAAACATATTAGTGAATTATGGAAACAATCTATAATTAGTAAAAAAAATAATATTTTGCATGATTTCATCCAAAATTTAGGATCAAATGAAAAAGAGAAAATTCTAACAATATTTGGAAAGGCAAAAATTGGGATTAGTCGAGAAGAAAAACAAGAAGCAAAGCAAATTATTATTAAAATACGAAATAAACAATTACAAGCAAAAATTCCATCAGAATATCTCTCAGAATATGGAGATATCTATGAACTATATGAAAATGAAATCAATAAACTTGATGAAAATTTTAAAGAATCAAACTATTTATTTAAAAACCCTTCTTTACTTCCAATTTCTTCAGAATTCGGGGTTTCAATTCCAAAAATTCTTGAAAAAAACCTTGTTAAGTTTGGGTATGAACCAAATGAAATATTGATACCTTTGGATGTTGAAGATAATATAGAAGTAATATACAAATTTTCTGATAATATAAAAATTTTATTCACTCCAGATGAATTTAGGAAGGAAATAAATGATATATTATCATTGTTTTGGGGAAATTCAAACATTCAACTGGATGCAGATGGAAAATTAAGATATTTTGGAAAATCTTTGGAGAATATAGAATTCAGATTAATGATTGAATCATTAACTAAACATAAGTTTGCATCTCTAATTCCATCCTTTGATCTAATATTAAAAAACATTGATGAAAAAGAATGGAATGATGTTGCAAGAAATTCAAGGACATTACTTGAAGATTTCATTCGTCTTGTTTTAGACCACACTAATATACAATATAACCACAAAGATGCTCTTGATAAATTAGTAAATAATTTAATTGGGATAAATAAAGAAAATCTAAAAAAATGTTTCAAATTTCCAAAATATTGTATAAGTAATCCATTCTCAGATTTTCATCATTTTGTTTTAGGATTAAAAACAGTAGGAATATTAACCAATCCCCCATCACATACTCGGACGTTTAATATTAATAGAAAAGATGCACTTTCAATTAAAAATTTCACGTTTATGGCAATATTTACTCTATCAAACTTTATGAAATAAAAATGTTTATTTTTCTAAAAGAAGGGATACAAATTAACTCAAAATTATAATATTTTTTAATCAAGTAGAAGAGCATTACTATTTTGGAATTATGGTTATTATACTTAAATTTTTTTTCCATAAAACCAAACAAATTCATGATCAAATCATAATAATTTAGTATGATTAATTTTGATCATTATCATTATTACCTTGATATCTTCCAAATAGAACTACATGATCGGATTGAAAGGAGGTAATATTTACATTATCGGTCACCATTAGACAAGATTCTTTCAATGTTTGAATTTCTTTTCTTAAATATTTCCTTTGGATGCGCCATGGTCTGATAATCTAAAATTCCTTTTGCTTAGTTATACTAAATAAGGACTAAAAATATAGGTAATTGATGAAATGAAATATGGAACCATTAGATCTAAATAAGTTATGTCGTAAATTTTTAATTATATTTCAAAAATTCTTTAATAATAATTATTTTCGATACGACTTCGGCGTTGGACCTGATGAAGATGAATTCTCAAGTGAAAAAGGAAAAATCGGATATGATCTTGAAAAATCAATGAAAATAGAATTAGATATCGAAATTCCAAATGAAAAAAATATTAGCAATTTGACAGAAAAACAATTATTTGATTCAATATTATTTTTATATGAACATATTGCAAAACCAGAATGGAAAGATGAGGTAACTGATACTAATTATTACTATAAAGCATTTACAGGGGATTATAAAAAAGGAAAGGAAGAATTTCAAAAGGAAATTAATAAATTATTGAAAAATTATAAAGAAGGTTTCAATTTAGATTCCATAAAAGGTATTATTCATTTAAATGAAGGAAAAAAATCCCCTTCTGAAATTCAAGATGCTTTAGACAAAATTAATCAAATTCCCAAAAAATATCAAATTTTTATAAGTTCCACAATTGAAGATTTAAAAGATGAACGGCGAGAAATTGTCCAAAGAATTCTGGAAATGGGACATATACCTTGTGGAATGGAATTATTTCCAGCATCAAATGAAGATTCGTGGAATTTAATTCAAAAAACAATCCGTGATTGTGATTATTACATATTAGTATCGGCTGGAAAATATGGTTCAGAAAATAAGGAAGAAATAAGTTATACTGAACTAGAATATCGTTATGCATTAGATATTGGTATTCCTGTCATGGCTTTTTTATTCGATAAACCTGACGAAATTGTAAGAAAAAAAACTGATAAAACAGATATTGGATGGACAAAGTTACAAGAATTTCGTAAATTCATCCAATCTCAAAGGAATGTGAGATTTTGGAGAGATATCGGGGAATTAGCAACTTCACTCGCAATAGATTTACCTAAATTAATACTTGATAATCCTAGAGAGGGTTGGATCAAAACAAATTATTTAACTAAAGTAATAACTGGAAAAAAAGAAGAAGAGAATTCTTTAAAATTGGCTGAATTAATAAATGAAAATGCAACTCTAAAAAATCAGATAGGAAATCTTAAAAATGAAATTGAAGTTTTTCGATCATCAAGTCTCGACAAAAATGAAAAATCAAAAGATAATCAATTCACACGAAAAGAAACTGAAAAATTAGAATCTAATCTAAGATTAATCTGTACGAAACTTAAGTTAATTCTTGAAGATGCAGCAACTTATGGAAATTTTATTACTCAAAATGAAAAAATGTATACTTATCTAAGAAAAATTTTATTTTCGTTATCGGATGTGTCTCTCCCTTCTTTTTTACCCATATGTGCAAATCTAAAAGAAATTTTTAAATTATTACAAAACTCATCCTCTACATATAAAGGAAGAAGGACGATCATTAATTCAGAGATAGATAATTTTATTAAACAGATCGATAACAATTCTTTCTCTGTTAGTGATGCAGAACAAATACCCTATGAAAATCTAAAGAGACTATGGCAATCCGATAATATTCTCGCAGATATCGAAGCATTTATAGAAAAATAAAAGAAATATAAAAAAGAAATAATACAATTTTTTAGTCGGTAGACTGGATTATTCAATCTAACGGCTGATTTATCGGATATCTTACTAAATTGCAGAGATTGAAAGCCGTTTGATTATTTTTTGGTCATATTATCATGATATTTTAAAATTACTAAGATATATTTTAAAATTACCAAGATATATTTTAAAATCACTAAGATAATTACTAAGATATGTATGCAAAATGTATGTAAATTGATGATATTTTGATGATAATTTACATACTTAACTATCAGCCGAACATCGATTGCTTTTCAATCGGAAACTTCAACACTGCCATGAGGAAACAAGGTAAAATCAAACGAAAAAATCAGCCATGATCAAAGTATCAAGAATGCTTAATTACGGTCGTTTAATCCAGATATTGATATGTTGATCACTATTCCAATGGTTTTAGGTATAATGTGGTCATAATGTGGTCATAATGTGGTCATGTTTTTTATTTGGGGGGGGATCGGATGTTTCACTATATCATAGTTAAAAATTGGAAAACCAATCCACAAATCCATCAATCACCACACCAATACCACCAATCTATCAATCAATACTCCAATACCATCAGACTATCAAATCCGCCTCTATATCAAAAGCTCATAAATCCGCCAAATGAAGCCATATCCTTAAAACCAATTGTCAGTTTTCAACTTATGAGCCTAATAACCGAGTTATTTCGATTAGTGGTCATCTATTCCGTAGGAATAGAGTAAGCGTATTCGAATATTTTTGTAAATATTTTTTTATTAATTGTGGGTAAATCGTGAAATAAGTAATCTAATAGAAGTTAGCAATTTTAATAAAAAAAGTTAATAGAAAAAATTACTGAAAAATATCATTAATTAAATATATTTTTGTGCTATCTAATCTAAAATCTCGTGCCTTTTCTACTAATTTTTGCTCGATTTTAGCCATACGGTCTTGATAATCTGCCAAATCTCCATAAAATACAAAATGAGCATGCATTTTAAACAGCATTTCAATACAACCAATTAGAAAATTGATAGAATTTAGTTAGATTCTACAATACATATAATTAGATTCTAAAAATTTTTAAATATTATATAATACGTATTTGTATGAAACTAAATTCAAATTTCATAAAAAAATGGTTTAGATTCTCTGATTTGGTTTTATTGTGTTCAATTATTACTATAGTGCTAATTATTTCATTTTTTACCGAATCTATTTCAGATATTATTGCAACACTCGCATTTTGTTTAGCTTTAAGTTCTTGTTATTACTCAACCATTAAAGATAGAAAAGAAGAATTTAAAAATAGAATTAAGGTTGAATTTAAGTTGAAATACACTAATGAAGGGAAACCTTATATAAATATTGTTAATTTGTCTTCTAGAATTTGCCATATTGCTTCAATTGGACTAAGAAGTGTTTATTCAATATATGACGAGGATGGAAAAGAATTGCAATGGGAAAATGTAAAAAATAAAATACGAGATCATAAAGATCCAAAATGGATTAAAGAAGCAATGAAAGAATCTTATCGAGTTATAAATGATGTTATTGTCAATTATTCAAAAAAATCGAATATAAAGCACGGAGCACAGTTTCCTTTTGATTTGGATCTTAGTAAACGACTTTCAGTCTTCAATATCAAAAATATTGATATAACATATCCTACTTTTGAAGATTTTATTGATAATAAAAAAATTATTTCTGAAATTAAATATTTTAGAATAGTTATAGAACAAATTTCAGGACAATTAATAGAATCACAAAAAATAAATATTAGCGAGATGAATGGAAGAAATAGAGCTTAGTGAAGACAAGTATCTTAATAGATTGGGTAGTTTTATTAGAGAAAAAGCTCATTTGCAAGAAAAATTTATAAAATCCATTTAAATTGAATTTTTTTGAGAAATTCATCCCATTCTTCTTGATGAGCATCATAACTTTTGATAATTCTATCAAAAAATTCCAGATTTTTTTCTAATTGTTTTATTGCTTTTTTATTATCAGCCATTATTTTCTTATTATTAGCTATTATTTCTTCATATACAATGGGTTTTTCTTCGTTTGGTTTGTCATTCATAATTTTTCACATGCCTTAACCATGATTTAATTTTATAATTATCAATAAAAGATTTTTCAAAATAACACCTGCATTAATTTTTTTTTTCTTAAATTTTCAAAAGTCGGAATGGATCTGGATCACGATTTGTTAATGTCAGATCCATTTTTGTATAATATCTTAAATTGGTGAATTTCTTATGTAAACTTGAATATTGAAATGGAAAAATATGCAAAATATACGAAATATACAAAAAAACAAAAAGAAGGCATAAAAATCCTAAAAAATGTGTCCACTTCTGAAATATCTAAACAAATCTTAACATGGATGAAAAAAGAAGATGGAAGTTATGATTATTATCGTAGAATGAATGATTATTGGGGAGTTCATTATGATATTGATGTCTATAGATTACCTCCTAATCTAAATAACATGGTTTTGAAAGCTCACGCTTGTGTAACTGAATATATGAATGAATATATTAGAAAAGAAAACGATGAAATGTATAAGGCAGAACTCCAAAAACAAAAACAAATTGCTCATGAGAATATCCCCAAAATAATGCTTTGGATACAAGAAGAAGGATGGAATCGATTAACGAAGGGAAACTTAAAATTATATTTATCAAATCATGAAATTACCTTAAAACCTGTAGTCCGACAGGAATTATATAACGAAGTAAATAAAAAATTTTAAAAAAAAAAATAGAGTGAAAAAGGGAAGAAAAAACAATGAATGATACAGAATTACTACTCCTATTTGGAGGGACGGTTATTGTTTTATCGGGAATCATATTCATTATCCTAAAGTATTTCTTTGCGACACGTTTAGGAGGAATAGAGAAATCTTCAGATACTATCTCAAAGATTTCAGAGGGAATGATTCAGCAATCAAACAATTTCACTGATTTAATTAAAAATAGTATCAATACACTCCAAACTGACGTTATGTCACAACTGATAGAATTAAGAACAATGTCGGGAGAACTGCAAAATACACAAAAAGATACACAAAGTTCTTTTGATAAATTCGTCAGTTTAATTCGAATGCGACCTCAAACAAAGGGTGCATTAGGGGAAGGTATAGTACGTTGGGTTTTAAGCTCCTTACCATCAAATTCATGGAAGGAACAAGTTACGATCTCTGGGGGACGAGTGGATTTCGTAGTCTATCTTCCACCAGATCAAGAAAAAGTGCTTATTGATTCAAAATTTAGTTTTCCAGCTGAACTTCTGGAGACAGATAATTTAGTAGCTGCAGATAAAAATACAATAGCCAAGATTAATAGTCAAATCATAAAAAGGAGTAAAGAACTTGAGAAATATTTAGTCCCTGAAAATACAAATATTGGTTTTTTACTTATGTATATTCCCGATGTGGTGTTCTCATATCTAAGTGATAATACGTTTAAAGAACTAACTTCAAAGAAAGTTATTCCAGTAAATATTTCAGGTCTATTATCAACTTTGCTTATTATAACTCGTCAGATCCAAGTGTTTCGTATAGGTGAAGCAATTAAGAGGTTAGAAACAATAAAGAGAACTTTTGATTACGAAATAGATCAAATTCAGAAAATTGCAAAGACTAGCAAAATTCAGCTCCAACAAGCTCTCACGAACGTTGAAAAAGTCGATATTCAACTCGATAAATCTCGTAGAAAGATTTTTCGGGAATTTGGATTAATAGAAGAAGAAAAAAACTAGTTATCAATTAATTTAATTCAAATTTAATTTTTTTTCAAATTCGATTTTACTCGGTTCTGGATTGATTACAGTGTTTTTTGGAGGTGATTGAGCTGGGGAAGGTTTTAGATTTTATTGAGTTTTGCAGGAAGGATCTGAAAAATAGATTACGAAATTACTGTATCTTTCCCACAAATTCTCTAATTTTTTGATCATAATTTTCTTCATGTTCATATAAATATCCATATGGACGACCATCGGTAAAAACAAGATAATCATAATCCATGTAGTTACATCGTTTTATTTTATTCTCAAAATCTGCGATTTTATATTTTATATTAAGGTTTATCGTGAGAGTAAATTCTCTTTCAATCCTAAATAATTAAATGGATAGCATTCTAAAGTGTGAAAAAGTAAAATTTTTGCTTTTTCTTGATTTTGGGTGAGAGGGATAAATTTTACAATCTTTTTGTCATCAGTCTTTTGGTTTTTTTTTCTCCACATTCTACATAAATATAGATCTGTATCGTTTTAATAACCCAATGAAATCAAAACAGAATTTTATCGTTTTGAAATTTCCCCTTTTGTAGATTATGAAAAAGAAATAAATAATTTTAAAGATCATTGTGAGAAGTTAGATTCAATGGGACAATTATTAAATCAAGAGATTAAAAAAAAAGTAAAAAAATTCTCTGATATTAAAAAAGGAATTGTAAATTGATAAATATATCATGAATCTCAATTGTAAACATTTTTTCGATGCCCGATTTTAACAATATCAATAATTTTTATTTTCTTACTTATCGAATACAAAATTCGATAATCCCCTGCTCTCCTTTTAAATACTTTAGAGGGTAAATAGCTCTTAACATTTCCATCATTTTCATAAGGATTTATTTCAATTTCTATTAAAACACGTTTGATATTATCTCGATTTGTTTCATCTAAACTTAAAATGAATTTTTGCCATTTTTTTGGAAGTCTTATTTTCCACGACATATTTGTTAAAAGGTAAGATGACTAATAAAATTTACCATTATTTACCACAAATATTTAAATAACCAAAAGGTATTTTTATAAATTTGGGGTATTTTTATAAATTTAGGTATATTTATATTTATTAGTGTGGTAAAAAAATGGTACACTAATACCACTAAAAAAGTGAAAAATGGTATGCAAAAAATAATTAAATTGGAAAAAATAGAAAAGAAAGAATCTGCATTGAATTTATTAAAAAATCATCTATCTTATGGTGAGATCCAAGAAAATTTAAAAGAAAAATATGGATCAGGGATGAGTAATCGTGATTTGGGCACATTACGTAAAGAAATAAATGAGAAAACACTTCCTAAAAATCTTGATACATATCAAAATGCTTTTATTAAATTTTATGAAAGTGTGTTAAGTTTAAAATCTTCAATTGATGATCCAGAAATATTTGAAGAAATTAACGAATATCACGATCTCTATTATGATACTCGCAAAGATTTGACTATTAACAATCTTCCTAAAGATTTACGAAATTCAAAAGTTATCAAATCAATTATAGAATCAATAGATGAATTAAAAAATGGTGATTATGTTTATTTTGAAGATTTTAAAAAAGAATTGAAAAATAAATAAAAATTTCATTATTGTAAGTTTTTTAGAATTTCCTTCAAGTATTTATCATCTGGAAGAATTTCCAAGAGTTTTTTTGTGATTTCTTGCGCTTTATCAATTTGTTTTAAATCGGATCTATATAATTCGATGAGATCGAGAGAAATTGAGATATTATCGTCTTCGAAGGTTAATGCGCGTTTAAAATAACTTTCGGCTTGTTTTAAATCATCGTGGATTCCCCATGAAATCAACCCCAAGTAGTGTAAAACGCTTGTATGTTGAGAATTAATGGAGAGTGCTTTTTTAAAATATTTTTCCGCTTCAGTGTATTTTCCCTCATGAAATTCAAGTTGACCGTATTGAATCCAAGTTTGCAGGTTGGTTGGATCTATCTCTATCGATTGTTTTAGATAGTTTTCTGCAGAATTTAGATCATGGTGTTCTTCATATTTAAGGGTGGCCAATCCATTTAAAGTGGTAATATTTGCGGGATCAATTTTGAGAATTTGTGAAAAAATTTCTTCGGAAGCTTCATAATCATCGTTATGGAGGAAATAGTAAGCAATTCCATTAAGGACATTGACATTTTTTGGTGAAACTTCTCTGGCTTTTTGAAGAAATTTGAATTCCCCTAATCCATCTCCCAATTCATCATAACATCGAGCAAGTTCAATGTATAGTTCGGCACAATTCGGAATTTTTTCAAGGCCTTCTTTAATTTTTAATATAGCGTTTTCAAATTCATTTTTCTCTTCATAAAACCATGCATATGTTATCCATGGGTCGATTTTATCAGGGTCTAATTTCATGAGTTCATCGATTGTGATTAAAGCTTGTTTAAATTCTCCGATTTGCATGTACATTAAAGCAAGATTTTTCCAAAAAAGTGGTTCAAACGGATTCATTTCTAAAGCGTCTGTATATGCATTAATGCTGCCGAGATGGTCTTGTTGATAACGTTTAAGATCCCCTATAGAATTGGAAATGTATGGATCGTTGGGGTCATTTTTTTTTGCAATTTCAATGAGTTCTTGTGCTTTTTCAAACTGATGGGAATCGATTTTAATCCAAATAAGTTGCATTAGAGATTGATTATGACAGTGAATTTGGCTATTACTATTACTATCTTTATTTTTATCTTTATCTTTATCTTTATCTTTATTTTTATCTTTATTTTTATCTTTATTTTGTTCATTTAATTTTAAATCGCTATGCTCACCACTGTTGCCACCGCAATTTTTTTCCCATGATTTTGTGAAGTATTCTTCTGCTTTACTGAAATGGTGGCGATCAAGGGCAATAAGTCCCAAGCGATCCAAAAAAATCGCATTATCGGGGTCAATTTTTAACAAATTTTTTAAAATATTTTCAGCCAGTATGAAATTAAAATTCAAATGCGCCGAATTTGATTGTAGAAATTTGGTATGAAGGTTATTTTTAGAGATTTCCAGTGAATTTTGAAATTTAATATCAGCTTGGGAGTAATTTCTTAGCATTAATTGAATAATTCCAGATATTTGACAATCGATAACCGGATTATCATCAAATTTTTGCTTATCTCCAATATTATTAATTAAATTTTTATAGACCTGTAGCGGGATATGGTTAGCAACCTCCAAAAAGCGCTGCGAATTCATGGATAACGGTGAAGATAAAAACTTTTTAATTAAAGCCAATAAAAATTCATCATCTTTACGCAGATTAGTTAGTAGAATTTTCGAAATTTGGTGATAATCCTTCGTTGGAACTGAATACAATTGCGATAATCTTTGTTGAACATCCATTTTTTGTTTATTGAAATATGATCTTTTAAACTTATCAATATATCTTTACCTTACCAAAAATCGGAGAAATGCGAGTAAATATAATTCCAAAGGTGGAAATAGAAGAAATAAAAAATAGGAATTAAATTTTAACTACATTGGTACCTCTACATCGGAAAGAATCCGATTTATAACCGCCGTAGTGGTAAGGCATTGGAAGGGTTTATTTTAAAAGAGTTAAATTAGATGGCAGTTTAATCGATAAACGCTGATTAATTTTCCTTAAAACAAGATCTGTGCTAAGGTTAGGGAGGTTCGCTTCAAGGAATTTTCGGTCTTCAAGATCGGCTTCCCAAATCAATCGGTCAAGTTCATCTTCGGTAATTGTTTTCGGGTGTTTTATGTATTTTTCAGCGATTTCTGATATGGGCTTGCTGTAAAATTTCATTATTTTATTTTTTAGGACCTTTGGATACGTTCGGATTGTGTTAATCCCGTATTCGTTTACATATGAGATTTGATATTCATTTATTAGTTGCGTGCCTCGGGGGCTCAAGGTGAATGATTTCCATAGATAGCTTGAATTTTTGAATTTTTTTATTTGTTCCTCACTGAGATTGAAAAGAGTTCGGAGAGGATTTCCTTCGATCCAGATGCTTTTTGTGTTCATCTTCGGTAGATATTTTAGGGAAGTTAAATTGTTATGGTTTACATTAAAATCCTTTAAATTTGGTAGGTCTAGGGGGAGCCCCTTTAAAGATGTAATTTGATTGTGATGAAGCAAGATTTTTTTAAGATCGGGAACAATTTCTGGGAAGTGATTTAAATTTGTGAGGTTGCATGAAGTAATAATAAAGTTTTTTAAATTTGGGAGAGAATTCGGGATATATTTAAGGGAATCAAGTGGACAATGAGCCACAGTGATGCTTCTTAGCATGTGTAATTCGGATGGTAGTCCTTTTAGGGTTTTTAGAGGGACATTTTTAATTATTATTCCTTCTAAATGAGGCATGAAATTTGGAAGTAATTCAAGGTTTATTGAACCTTTTAAAATGTAATTTTGCAAGTTGATTCTGATAACGTTTGATTGTTTGATTATAGATTCGTATTTTGGATTCTCATTTGTAATTATGAAAACTTCAGTCGTCTCCGTGATCTTATCAAAGATACGATCGATGTCCTCTTGATAATAAATTTTGCCTTCATGATTTTTATTATTCATTTCAATATCTTTCGGGCGGTTTGATTCTTTCATTTACAATACTCCTAACATAATAATGGTTTAAATACATTACTCACTATTGATTTTCTAAAAAAAAATTCTTTTGTATAAAAAAAAATAATAAAAAAATGATATCCCCTCTCCTAAGAAGATTGAGCATCATCATACAAATTCAAAATTGTATTTACATATGCTGCCAAACTAAAATCGAGCGACAATCCAAGTCGAGATACAAATATATCTATTGTTTCATATCCATATATATTAACCCCGTATTTATCAACACCCAATTTGTGCCACCAGTTATACATTAATTTATTATCGATCAAATCGGTGAAAAACTCATAATCAAAATACTGATATTCGCCAAATTCCTGTGTTGTGTCACCCGGATAGTTCCAAAATAATACTCCCTCACCTTCTATCATTTCTATTCTAACTAGGTCTCTATCTAAGAAATCTTGTCTTTTATGATACCATGGTTGACCTTCCTCAAAAATCTTATTAGGATCCCACAAAAGATGAATCATTCCTGAACCTTTTCGAATTTGATTGAAAGCAGTAATGAAAGATAACACCGATGAATGATCCAACACCTCTTTTGGTCTGTTCAGATCATTCCACAATTTTTCTGCTTGAGGAAATAGATATTCATTGACTATCTGAGTCGGAGATCCGTACCACCCACCGTTATCTTGATCAAACCAAGTCAAACCATGAGCAATTAAGATTTTCTTAGCCATTGCTTCGGTTAAACCTAGATTATATAGGGGATTACCAAAATTTAGGTTGTTTAAAGAATGAAGGAATTCTTTATAGCTACCATATCGCATTCCTGCATAGTTCGCTAACCTTCTGGCTCTCTCAAATGCCGTCTTCGTCGGAGCATCCCAAAGTATGGCAAAATCTCCCTCAAACCAATCAAATTTATTTTGATCGCTGGTCGAATAATGCTGTTGTAAATGCATATTACCGCACAGTAAAATATCCCTGTAAAATTCTCTAATTGTCAAATCATTTTCGGGATGTTCCAAATCTCTATCGGGAATACCCTCATCATAATATCCAGAAATATAACTACCGTCATCATTATAATGACCAGGCGGCAATAATTCATAAATTTTATGAACTACACGTACCTCTATCTTAACCCCATCAATCGTTATGGTTTCTTTTGTAATATAATTTACTCCAGGTTTCGAATATTCTATCATTTTTGGTCTAATTTTCAAAGAAGGAACATATGTATCTATAAACATACCGAATTTCGCTCGAGCATGAAGAAGGTCAAATGGTTTCTTAATTATATATTCTATTTTCTCCATCCCTCCTTTTTCGGTTATGATTACTGCCATTATATCCGTACCAAACACCGATCCCAAAAATACTATTTTATCAAGACTCAATTTCTTTCTTAAATCCTCTCTCCTGTTCATTTTATTAAATTTGTTATCTTCTGCAGTACGTACTTGTTCTAAAGAATGACCATCCTTGGATTGGAATCCTAACGAATTTGAAATCCAAGTGTCTGCTATTAGACTATTTATTGCTTGGACTTTTCTACCACTTATACTCTGAAAGAATTCCGTCATATCAAATAATCTTTCTTCTGGATTACAAAAGGTGCTTGAGGATGTACTTAATATTCCTAATTCATTAAGATTCTTTATTGTGCCTTGCATTTCACCTCGAGTCTTCTTGAATATAAATACCTTTGCTTTATTTTCATCGGAACTAAGATATTCATCAATCCAATATTGTCCTGAAAATTGTATATTGCTAAAATAGGATTCTTTAAAAATTATCAATTTTTGATCATCAAGCGGTTCATTCTTTTGTCGATCAAATAATTCTCTATTAAATAGAGTATATTCATTTGAATCTCCATTAAATAATCCGTGAATAAGAATTTGGCGCCCATATTCAAGAATAAAGAACTGATAGATACTTAGAATTGTTGGATTCTTTGAACCTATGGTCTTAAAAGAAGTGCTATCTCGAGAAATAAAGGGATGTATTTCGTTCATCAAAGTTTGAATATTTGCAGGTAAAGATCCTACTTCGGATATTTCCTTAATGAATCTTTCTAATACATTATAGAGAAGAAATGCATCGTTATTTATTTGGTATCTGGCTTTTGCAAGTGGAGAATTGCTCTTTGGATTCAATGCATCTATCCCAAACATATTCCCAATTTCGATAATTGACTGACAAAATGTATATATGGAAAGTTTCTCGGGATGGTTTAGAAATCTAGCTGCTTTGTAGTATGACAAAGAATTGAGATAATTGAAGAAAGCGGTCTTTTGGGAGGAATCGCTATCGGGAATAGTACGCCAATTTGTATTGAACCAATCAATTAATTTTCCATCTATACCCGTAGCAACTAGTCGAGTAGTGGTATCGAATACGTGAGAAAATAAAAATTCTCCTGTATCTCCTTTTAGATAATAATCCATACTGTTAATATTTTCTATTAAGCTTTCTACTTGTAATTGTAACTTATCAGGATTTTTATTTAATAAAACAGCATGATAAGCAGAGCCGGATTTTAAAGCAAATTTCCTCAATTCGCTTACGGGTGAATTTTCCATTGCAATTAATTTTTCAATCATTGCTAAAGATTGAATTTCGCTTGTAATATAATCTTGAAACATAATTTGTTGAGCTTCTTGATCGAAATGAGATCCTTCCTTAGATAATAAATATCCAATATTTAATTCTGAATTTAATTTAATTAAAGGTTTATAAGTACTATCCATTTTACCATTTTGGAAGAAAAAGGATATGAACTTAGGATCTATAAGTCTTTTGGTCTCGATTTGATTAATCCCAAAATTATAAGGAGGGTTCACTCCTAATAAACTATACAATGCATGAGTGCCATCACCAGAAATTGAATTTAATTCTCTTATTAATTTTTCCGACAACGTAACTTCGATATATTCAGGCATTTCACCACTTTCAATTTTACTCTCGATTATACTCTTAAAAAGATTGGTAGTAGTCTCCAATGCAGATGATTTAACTCTTGTGGTATATGGAGATAATGCACTTGTATGAGCATTCCCTTCACTTTCTAAAAATCCTTTAGTCAAGATAGGAAACGGTTTCTTTCCATTTGCTATTCTTTCTACATTTTGTTCAGACAGTAAAGTATTCTTACTAAGTGCATCGAAATCACCATCATTAATTTTCTTAATAATGTCACTAAAAACAATATTTCCAACATCTGGATCAATCGCAGTAATACCCGAACTTTCCGATAACACTTGTGCTAACATTAAAGAATCAGGAGTAATTCCGCCATCAAATTTCCCGTTATTATATTCCATAACCCAATAATTGCTATATTTACCATTGGCCAAATCCTTCGGATAGTATGTAATTGTTCCCACGCCCCTAATTACGGATTGTATTTTGATGAAATATTTTATAGTTCCATCGGGGTTAAGACATCCGAATTTTTCTAGAAAATTCTTGTCGTTAAGCAAACTATTAATCGAACCACCTTTTATGTTATGAGCCCACAATTCATCTTGCAACATTTCTTTGGTTTGTAGATCCTTAACCGGAAATCTTTCGGGATGGAAATCCTTTTCTTCTACTCTGGTAATAATATCAAGTGTATGACTCAGATCAATATTGGCTTGCATTTTTGAGTTAATTACCGATTGGATGGTGTTGATTAGGTGTGAATTACCGCGCAGTTTTTGGATAATATGCGATCCCTTTGTTTGCTGAAGATACTGATTTAATGTTTCGATTGCTTTGGCTTTGGCAACATCCTTCGTGTGGGCAATATAAGATACATATGAATTGGACATAAGCGAACTTGAAGGAGTGTACTTACTGCCGGAAAGTTGTTCGTATGTATTGATATAATTTTGTTGGCTGTCAACAGAAACTTTGCCGGTTATTGTTTCAATCACACTAAAAGATCCAAATGATTCTCCAAGAATATTGGATAGCCCTGAGGATGCACCCATCATGTATGCGGCTTTGGAAACAGCTTCTTCTATAATGGTTTCTTCTATGATTTCTTTACCAAAATCTAGCCACCATTCACCTTTAGAATTGTAATTTGCAGAGAATACGACGGGATTTATAAGTTTAGTGACAAGATTTGATGCTAAAACACCCGCCATTACCTGAACAACTTGCAGCCCGAATTGAATGGCAAGTATGGAAGGATCTCTACTTCTAAACGCTTCAAATTCTTTCCAATAACATGATAAAAAGCACATTTCGAGATAATCGATTTCTCTTTGAATGGGATCCGAAAGATTTCGATTGGAATTTGCAACGGGAACGAGCATGGGGCGACCCGATGGATCCAATCCGAACTCAACGGAATTATATGAGTTGGTGGATGATATTAGTCTTTCGATTTCTCCGATTTGGAATTCATGTTCATCGTCCACAATCGTAAAATTTCGCCAGAATTGATCATAAACACTGCGCCCAATTTCACCTGTAATATCTGTAATTTCCGTAAATGAATCCATAATACTTTCACCAACTTCGGAAAACATACCATAAAATGGATTATCACCGCTTGAATATCCATCATAACTACTATCATCTTCGTATATATCTTCAAGTACTTCTTCAAGCTCACCATAATGTTCCCATTCCTCCATATTTTTTACGTCAGGCATATATCCCTCAATTTCATGTTCTATCCGATAAATATCATACCAATCCACAACCCATTGCACAACTGCGGATGTTTCATCATTTACAATTCCGAATAAAGGAATTTCGAATGGAATATCGTAATATGCTGTGGACTCTCCGCTTTCACGCCACTCCGTATCCGAATACCAGATATTAGTGTTCCTAAACAGTATATTTTGTTGAGAATATTTCATATCTCCATAAGACAACCAATCCGTAGCATCATGCAAAAATGCATCCCAACCCACAGCGTCCTCGGGAACACCGTCCCAATGGGGAATTTCCGCTTCCATACCCCAGATTCCGTGTTCACCCATAAAATCGATCAGATCGGGGCGTACCCAATATTGGTAATAGGTATATGCCGCCATTATCCCCACAAAGGTAACTATTCCCGGAATAGAAGTTCCGAATAACGTAGAGACTCCCGCACCGATTGCTGAAGATCCGCCCATTATAACCACACTGGAAAGCAGATCCAAATAATATTGTGCTGTAAAACTATTACCTTGACCCGGAATAAAACCACTGAGCTGGTTTAAATAGGCTGTTTTTGAATCTTCCCAAGCCATTCCCATGAAATCGGAATAATTATATGAAGCACTTAACCAATGAAGTGGTAGAAATTGATCTCCCGACATTTGATACAAAGAAGCATCCGTTTGAACGCGCTCGGATCCGCTTTTGCAATAATATATACCGATTGCCATTCGATCTTGAGTCCATGATTCTTCGGTAAACACAAAAGCAATATCCATTTTACCGTCCTTTTCACTGTTAGTTCCCGTATCATACCAAGCAAGTACTCCGTTTTCATCGCATAATAGTTCTGGGAGAATTTCATTTGAATTACTGTCTTTATTTGAAACACTTGCATTATATCTTGGATCAATCGGAACTTTAATATCGAATTCAAAGATAAAATCACCGTATATTTCCGTTCTGTTATATATGGGATTTCCT